>JADGNU010000151.1 GCA_017883305.1 Candidatus Aminicenantota bacterium
CAGCGACCAGTCGACAGAAAGCGTAAAAGCCAAAGGGAGTGACTCAGCAAGCACCGCTAGCGATCTCGAATTTGCCGTCGAGCTCCGCGCCTTCGGCGGCGATCAGCTCAACTGGATCCTCGGCCTGAACCCGTTCGATGCCTGCATGCTCCACGGCCACGGCCGCAACAACATCCCCTACATTTTCTTCGAGTCCTATGAGTACACGAACGCGCCTGGCGGCATCTGCAACGGCATCACCGGCGGCTATGCTGAAGATACGGGCATCGACTTCGGCCTGCGCTACTCACAGACGGGCAAGGACGATGATTGGCGTTGGGCCGAGCAGTGGCTCCCCCACGCCGCCTGGTACCTATATGCCGTGGCGATCGGGGATTAATGGGGTCGGACCACAGGAATTCGAATATAAATCAATAAGATAGGCCCATTTACGGGCCTGTTAAAGGGCTTAAATCGCAGTTTTTAGGGCCAAAAACACAGGCTCTAAAAAATCGAATCACTTGCCCAGGCGCGCCTTCGCGTCCGCTACCTCCGGGAGACCCAGGTCGGCGCCCTGCCACAGCGCCAAGAATTTCCGATAATTGCTGCGCGCCGTCGCCGCATCATCCTTCTCGTCGGCGATCTTCCCCAGCCAGTAATAGGCCCGGGCATAGATGTCGCCATCGTCGCGCCGGCCGGTCGTGAGCAACGTGATCTTGTCGTAGGTTTCGCGCGCCTTGTCGAAGTCGCCCGATTCGCGGAGCGCCGTGGCGTACCGATCAAGGAAGAGGGCCTGCTCGGAAGTCCAGTAATCCTCGAAGTCCAGGCGCCCGCACGCGCTCCCGAATAGCTCCGCGGCGCGCGCCGGGTTTCCCTTTCCGAGCTCGACCAGGCCGAGGATGTACTCGTAATATTTCAGCTCTTTGCGGTTGATGCCCGAGTCGATGACCGACTTCAGCTCCTCAGCCGTCTTCAGGGCCTCCCCGGCATCTCCCATCTCCGCCTGGATCCTGCCCTTAACGAAGAGGTCAGGTTTCCGGAAGATCGGCCGGTAGGGCAACCCGGATTGGCCCGCCGATGCCCGCGACTCCGCGGAGATCCGCAGATACTCGCCGTGCTCGGCTAACGCCTCGGCAAAACTCCCCGCCTTCTCGAGCGCGAACGCCAGACGGCGTTTGGCGGCCGCGACGTCGTCGATCATCCCTTGGGCCCGGGCCTTCACGAGTTCCTTCCGGGCAAAGTCGATATTGGCGGCGAAACGCCCCCGATTCAGGCAAACCTGTTCGAGGCCCGTCAGAGCCCCGGCCCCGGCAAGGTCGTCCTTGAAGACGAGCATTTCGAACAGCACCGACCGCATCCGGGGATTGCCCCTAAAGGTTATCCGGGCTTCGGCCAGGGCTTCGTCGAAATTCTTCAGATAACCATAAGAATAGGCCAGGATCTGGTGGACATTCCAAGCGTCCTCGACATTCTGGACAAACGACCGGAGGAGATCGATCGACTCCTGATAACGCCCCTGTCGCTGGAGATAGGCGGCCAAGGTACGGACATCCACGACCGAGTTCCGATTCCGCGTGACGAGGCTCTGATATTCGATGGCCTTGTCGATGTCGCCGGCGCCGTTATAGGCGTAGCCGAGATAGGTCATGGCGTTGAGATGGCCGGGATGCGTTTTCAGGAGGCCTTCCAGGATCTCGATCGTCTTGGCGTAATCATCGGCCCAGAAGGCGAGCTGGCCTTCGATGAACTCGCGCTCCCCGTCGGGAAGGCGGGAGCTGAACTCCATGGCTTTTCGGATCGAGGCCAGGGCCTCGGCGTATTGCCCGAGGTCGCGCTGGGCGACGGCCAGGGTCCGGTAGGCCATGGCGAACTCGGGGTCGATCGCGATGGCCTTCTCCATCGAGGCAATGGCCTCGGGCCAACGGTTGCTCAGCTGGAAACGCCGGCCCTCGACATAGTACTTGAGCGCCTCGGGGGAGGACGTGAAGGCCTGGCCGGCTTCCATGGCGAAATCGTAGGCGATCTGGGCCCGGGTCAGCCGGAGGGCCATCTTGATCCGGCCCGCGAGCTTGCCGATCTTGGGGATGATGTCGCGCTCGTCGTGGGCGATGAGCTTGGGGACGGAGGAGCTTCGACCGAGGGCCGTATCCTGGAGATTGGCCGTGATGACGATCGCCTCGCCGGCTTTGACGAAGCTGCCCGTCAGGACGTGCGCGGCCCGTGTGCGGGTGGCGACCCTCGCGATGTCCTCGGAGGAGTATGCGGCGGAATCGATCAAGTTAAGGCTCTGGAGGACCGTGATCATTTCGCCGCCCGTGACGACGCGGATATATTTCGACTGGGAAAGCTCGGCGAAGAGCAGTTCGGCGATGGCATCGCGCCAATAGTCGGGCAACTTGTCGCCCGACTTGTTCTCGAACGGCAGGATGGCGAGGACGGGCTGGACGAACCCGGCGGGGAGAGGCGGCGGCTTCGGGGGAACGACGGCGCGCCAAACAGTGAACGCAACGGCGAGGGACGAGAAGGCGAAGAGGGCGAGGGGGAGCGGGCGGGCGAGGCGGCGGAAGAGGCGTTCAGTGGGGGCGGCGCCAGCTGCGACGGCCGCGGTGTCGTGGCCGTGGAGCTTCTGCTCGAGCCAGGCGCTGAGCTCGTCCTTGTAGGCGAAGACACGCGCCCGGGGCGAGCCGTCGAGACGGTGAATGGGCAGGGCCATCTCGCGTTCCCATCTCTGGCAAGTGCGCACGTCACGACCTAGGAAGGCGGCAATCTCCTTCCAGGATTCGAGAACCTGCCCTTCGTCCATCGGTCCTCACCCGGCGGGAGCGGTCCGGGGCCGGACTAAAACGGGGTTTGTTGGTTTGATAATAGGAATTTAGCTGGGCGGTTGTCAAGAGACAATGGGGTCGGACCACAGGAATTCCTAAATAAATCAATAAGATAGGCCCAATTTTAAGGGGGTTTTGGGCCTTAACTCGATGGTTTTTGGGCCTAAAATTAAAACTTACTTGTTGAAGTCGGAGACGGCACGGAAGAAGGTGTTGAGGTTGGCCAGCGGGGCCCCCGGCGGGATGTCGCAGCCGGAGGAGATGATGAAATTCTTGTAGGGACGGGTCGCCTCGAGTAGCGCGCGCGTCGCGTCACCGGCGATCTGAGGCGTGCCTTTTAGAAAGATCTTTTTGGCGTCGATGTTTCCGCTGAGAACGATCTCCGGGCCGACTTTGGCGAGCGCCGCGACGATGTCCATCCCCGCGCCGAAATGGTACATGCTGGCGCCGGATGCCGTGATCGCGTCCAGGTGATCGATCGAGGCCCGGCAGTTGTGGACGATGACGGAGAAGTCCGGGGTCTTGACGGCCTTGACGATCCGCTTGACGAAATGCGTCGAGAAACGGGGGAGGCCATCGGACGAGAGCCGGCCGGCGGCCCCCTCGGCCACGACGATGCCCCAGGCTCCCGTCTCGCGGAACTCAAGTGCGTAGCGGCAGAGGAAGCCGGTCACGTTGTCGAGGAGGGTCTCGATCGTCTCGGGCTCGGTGGCGGTCGCTGCGATGGCCTCGTTGAGGCCGAAGAGGCGGGTGGCGAGCGCGAACGGGCCGAGCATGGTGCCGAGAACGGGGACGCTCTCCCCCACCTCGGCGGTCAGGCGCCAGGCCGTTTCGATGGGCACGCGCGTCCGGGCATCGCCGGGCACGGGGTCGGCGAGGGCGGCGACGTCGGCGGCGGTCGTGACGAGGCGTCCGACGATCGACGGGGCCTCGCGCGCCGAGAATTTGACCTCGCAACCGTAGGCCTCCGCTTCGGCGGTCGTGTCGATGGCCGTGAGGAGCACGGGCGTCCGATAGCGGTCCTGGAGGGCCATGATGGCTTTGAACTGCGAGCCGGGGACGCTGATCATGTCCTCGATCGACTCGCCCGTGATCTCGAGCCCGGAATAGACGCAGAGAGGTATGGCGAGGCGCCCGGGGAAATCGTGGACGAACTTTCCGAAGCGTGTGTCCATGTGCGCTAAAATCATATCCGAGACCTTGTCCGGGGTCAAATACAATGGGGTCGGACCACAGCCATCCGAATAATATCAACGAGTTAACCAAGATTTTAGGCCTGCTTTTGGACCAAAAACCACATTTTCACGGGTAAAAACAAAGAACTCGGTATGGGGCAACGTTTTTGGCTCTTGGGAAGGTGTCGGGGGTTTTTCATTTTTGGGGTCAAAAAGCCCGGTTTAAGGCCGATTTGAGCCCGATATTGGATCCTAAGTTATTGGTTTTATTTAATCGCTCGGGCTACGCGTTCTACGCCAACCCGGCCGGCTCGATCACCGACGCCGCGCTCTCGAACGACGTCAACGACGACGACTCGTGGGACGGCGTCTGGGAGAACAAAGCCACGGTCAACGGCGACGGCTGGACGGTCGAGATGCGCATCCCCTTCAACCAGATCCGCTTCCCGAAGAAGGACAATTACGTCTGGGGCGTCAACTTCCGCCGCATGATCCGGCGCAAGAACGAGCAGTCGAGCTTCAACTGGAGCCCCAAGACCGATGCGGCGATCGTGTCGCGGTTCGCGCGGCTCGAAGGCCTCCGGGGCATCAGCCCGGGCGGGCGCGTCGAGTTCATGCCGTACATGGTCGGACAGGCCCAGCTCCGGCCGTCGCAGGCCGGCAATCCGTTCGAGACCGGCCGGCGCGCACTCGGCAACGCCGGCTTCGATCTCAAGGTCGGCCTCAAGAGCAACCTGACTTTGGACGCGACGGTCAACCCGGACTTCGGGCAGGTCGAAGTCGACCCCGCGGTGCTGAATCTGTCGGCCTACGAAACGTACTACGAGGAGAAGCGGCCCTTCTTCATCGAGGGGGCGTCGCTTTTCAATAATTTCGGGCGCGGCGGCGTGTTCATGAACGCGAACATCAACTGGCCGCAGCCGACCTTCTTCTACAGCCGGCGCATCGGACGCGAGCCGCAGGGCTACGTCACCGAGGACGGGTTCGCGCGCACGCCCGACCGGACGACGATCCTGGGCGCGGCCAAGCTCACCGGGAAGCTCGGCGGCAGCTGGAACGTCGGCTGGCTCAGCGCGCTGACGGGGCGCGAGTTCGCCCAGATCGACCAGCTCGGGACGCGGCTGCGGCAGGAGGTCGAGCCGCTCTCGTACTACGGGACGGTGCGCGTCCAGAAGGACATCGCCGAAGGGAAGAGCGGGATCGGGATGATGGCCACGGGCGTCGTGCGCGATCTCAGCAGCGATTCGACCGGGACGCTCGCCGGCATCCTCAACAAGAACGCGTTCTCGCTGGCCGTCGACGGCTGGACCTCGCTCGATAAAAAGAAGGATTGGGTCATCGGCGGCTGGGCCGGAGCGACGCGGGTCGAGGGAAGCGTCGAGGACATCCTGCGGCTCCAGAACTCGTCGATGCATTATTTCCAGCGGCCGGACGCGGGCTACCTCAGTGTCGACCCGACGGCCAGGAGCCTGAGCGGCTGGGCCGGGCGGCTCAACCTGGCCAAGCAGAACGGGAATCTCCTCGTTTTGGCCAACGTGGGCGCCATCTCGCCGGGGTTCGACCCGAACGACACCGGTTTCCAGTACGGCGGCTCGGACATCATCAATATGCAGTTCATCCCCGGTTATCAGTGGACGAAGCCCGGGAAGGTCTTCCGATATGCGCTCGTGATCGGCGGCTGGTTCCGGAACTACGACTTCGGCTGGAACAAGAACTGGGACGGCGGCATCCTCGAGTTCCAGGGCCAGCTCCGGAACTTCTGGCAGTTCGACACGATGTTCGCGTACAACCCGGACACGATCAGCAAGACGTTGACGCGGGGCGGGCCGCTGGCGCTCATGCCGTCGGGCTGGCAGGTGAATCTCATGCTCTCGACGGACAGCCGGAAGCCGGTCGTGTTCGAGTTCCAAGGGACGACGTACCAGCGGGCGAGGGCGTCGGAGGAGTGGCAGGGCGAGCTCTCGGCGCGGTGGAAGCCGGGGACGAATGTGAGCTTGAGCGTGGGGCCGACACTCACGATCGAGAAGAACGAGCTCCAGTGGGTGACGCGGGTGGGCGACCCGCTGATGACGTCGACGTACGGGAGCCGGTACGTGTTCGGGAGGATCGATCAAAAGGTGCTCGGCAGCGAGATCCGGCTCGATTGGACGTTCACGCCGAAGCTGACTCTGCAAGCGTACATGCAACCGTTCCTCGCGGTCGGGCATTACGACGCGTTCAAGGAGCTGGCGGCGGCGAAGGCGTTCGCGTACAACGTGTACGGCGGGGGGACGTTGGGCGGCGGCGGAACGGGCGGGAGCGGCAACGGCTCGACGATCGCCTACGACACGGCGAGCGGCGCCTACACGGTCGACCCGGACGGAGCGGCGGGCGCAGCCGCGCCGTTCGCCTTCGGGAATCCGGATTTCAACTACAAGTCGCTGAGAGGCACGGTCGTGCTGAGGTGGGAGTACAAGCCGGGCAGCCTGCTGTATTTCGTCTGGACGCAGAACCGCGCCGACTACGCGAACCCGGGTGATTTGAGGATCGGCAGGGACCTGGGCGATCTCTTCTCCGCCCCCGGCGACAACATCTTCCTGCTGAAGGTGTCGTACCGCTGGAACATTTAATGGGGTCGGACCACAGCTATCGGAACAATGTCAACAAGTTAGCCCTGCTTTTCGGCTCTTTTTTGGCCTAAAACCCGTATTTTCAGGGGCAAAAATAGAAACCTATCTCCAGGCTACAATCACGCCTGGAGCATCTTATCGAGTGGCCCCAAGCGGGGACATCGGCATCACGTGGCGGAACGAGATTCTTATTTCGGAAGCAGGCCACATAGAAACGGGCCGGGAAGGGGCCTGGGAAAGCGCGTGGGGCAGGTTCGAGGCTGGGGCCAGGTCTCGGTATGGGTTCAGAATAATCAGCCCTTTTTGCCAACATTGGGGTCGGACCTCAGCTATCCGAATAATATCAATAAGTTAGCTTATGTTTCCGATCTGTTTATGGCTTAAGAGCGGCATTTCTATTGGCAAAAACAGAAGACTCTCTTCATGCTGACGGTCTTAGCCCGTGGGACAATGTCGGGGTATTCTCTATTTTTGAGGTCAAAAAGCTTCAATTAGGGGCTATTCGAGCCTCAAATTGCGACCTAAGTTATTGATTTTTAATTGATCTGCTGTGGTCCGACCCCATTGAGATAAGGTCTCAGGAAGGAAAAGGCCGCCGCGAGAAGGAAGCAGAGGCCGCAACAGACAT
>JADGNU010000152.1 GCA_017883305.1 Candidatus Aminicenantota bacterium
CGGGATCCGGGTGCCGGCCGGCTTCTTCACAGGAGCGCCGCCAGCCTGGCGACGGCGAAGGTCAGGGTCGAGACCGAAGCCAGCGAAGCGAGGGTCGGCCCGATCTTCTGGCGGGCCAGGCTCGAGGCCAGAATGCCGGGGATGATCAGGCCGATGACGCGGAGCCCCGCCGGAGCGGCGAAGAGGCCGGGAGAAACGAGGAGCCAGGCCTGGGACAGGACCGCCCCGACGAGGACCATCAGGACAAAGCGGCGCCGCCCGAAGAGAATGAGTCGGCGGACGAGGACCTTGTAGGCCGCCAGGGTCAGCAAGGCCACGGCCAGCGTCGCGGCCACGCGGAGAGGCTGGCCGAGGTAAAGCGCGAAGTAGCCCGGGACGATGAGGCCCCCCGGCGAGACATCCGTGATCTCGGCCCAGAGAAGGGCCAGGACGAGGCCGATGAGAAGCGTTTCAACAGCCATGCGCGGTCCCTCTCCCCTCCCAGTAGCGGGCGAGCTCGTCGCCGGGGCCGACGAAATTGCCCAGCCCGACGACGACAGGCGCGTCCGGCGCTGACGATAGCACGCGGCTCATCACGTCCTCGGGTGACCGGCCTTCAACAAGATCGAAAGTTGGGCTCCCCGGGCCAGGGCGCCGACGGATCTTCCTGATCGCCGCCCGGGCCGGAGGGCCGAGGAGGAAGACGGACGAGAAGCCGCGGAAGAAGCCCTCGCCGGCCGCCCGGACCCATTGGAGGGTCCGATCGCCGCGGTCCTCGCGCAGGCTGAGAAGACCCACGAGAGGCCGCCCGGCCATCGGGATCATCCGCTCGACTTCGAGTAGCGCCGCAGCCGAGGATTCCGGCTCGTTGGCGGCGAAGAGACTGACGCAGACAGCCGGAAGGGGCGGCACTCCGAACGTCCCTCGCCAGATGCGGAGACTCCCGGCATCGGGCACGGCGGCGGCAAAGCCCCGCTCGATCGTCCGGTCGTCGAGGCCCATCGATCCCAGGACGGCCCGAGCCAGGCGCCGATTCGGTTCGAATTCGCCAAGGGGCAGGCCAAGCTCCGCCTCCGGCTCCTCGAGGGCCTTCGGGACCGCATGGACCCTCGATCCCTGCCGGGCGGCGGCCTCTTCGAACGCGGGCTGGAGCTCCTCGGCGGGAACGAAGACATCGGCCCGCCGGGGAATGGCCGCGGCCATGGTCCGGGCGATCTCGTCCTTGGCCCCTCCCATCTCATCCAGGTGGTCGAGCCGGACGTTGGTCACAGCGAGCGTCTGCGGCCGCAGGATGCGCTCGGATTCGGCGGCCAGGCACTCGGCGCCGATGCTCATCATCTCGACGACGAGGACTCCGGCCCCGGAGGAGGCGGCGAGCTCGACGAGCCGGACCTGCTCGCGCACTGAAGCCGGCCCGGTCCGGATGATCTCCCGTTCCGAGCCGTCCGGCAGGATCAGGACCGGCTTCGAGCCCGTCGTCTTGGCCAGGACCTTGGCGCCGGAGGCCCGCAAGCCGGCGGCGACAAGACGGGTGACCCCGGATTTGCCGCGCGTGCCGGTGACGGCGACGCGCCGTGGGACGCGCCGGAGCGCCCGGTCGAGACGGACCCGCTCCGCGGCCAGATAAAGAAGGAAAAGGCCCAGGCAGGCGGTGAGGACGAGAAGCTCGCGCAGGGCCGGTCTCTCTGATCGTCGGCCGGCCGGCTATTTGTTCTTGGCCAGGCCTTCGAGCGACTGCTTGTAAGCCGCCTCGTCGACCAGGCCGAAGGTCACCTTCTTGTTGAAGGTCTCGAGCTCGCCCAGGTAGCGGTTGCCGGTGGTTTGGGTGATCCTCCACTGGGAGGGTTGGACGAAGGCGAACGTATATTCGATGAAGTATTGGTTATAGGGATAGATCCAGATCTCGCCCCTGTTCGCCCCGACGTCCTCGCCGCTCCGGTTGGCGTTGTCCGCGAGCTGCCCGGGCATCGGCGTGGCGAAGTTGACGTTCTGATCGTAATCGATGGAAGCGGGGGCCCCATTGAGGAGGTAGGTCCGGCCGCGGTCCGTGTTCCATGGCTGCTTGCTGTTCTCTTTCCAGAAATTCTTGATGACGTAATCCAACCGGGCCTGGAACTTGGCCCGCGCCTCGGGGGTCCGGGCCGCCCAGAAGAGGTTCTGGAAGTTCTTCCGGCCTTCGATCGAGAGATCGCGGTAGAGCTTCCGCTCGAAATCCTGCATGATGATGTAATGTTGGGTGTACCAGGCGTCCTTTTTCGGAATGGCGGCGGAGGCCGGCGCGGCGAACGTCAGGATCGAAAAAACGATCGCCCCAAGGGCGCACAGATCACGCCAGGTTCTGGATGTGTTCACGCCTGACCTCCACGTGCGAATGGCATTCCGATTCAAGTATAGGCCCCATAATAAGGCCCGTCAACAAATCTCGTCCTGACGCCAGCCCCGCCCCATACTGGACCCTTCCAAATGGCCCCCAATCCAATTATTTGGATAAGTCCAAAAAACCGGATGATGAAAGGCCTAGTTTAGTAAGTAACTTATTCATTTAAAACAATTTAATAGTGACCACGCCTTGGCATGATACTTGCTTAAAAAAGACCTGATAATCATGTGCAACTATATTATCTTTTTAAGCGAGGAGGTGAGAGCAAGAGAAGGCGTACGCTTGAGGAATTTGGGAAGGGACGAGAACGGACCGTTCTTGTCCCGGGGCGCCCGGCGGTCCCGCGGGCCAAAGGCCGGCGGACGGCGGGCGGCCATTGGGTTTGAGATTATCGATATCTAGGAGGACTTTTTTTCATGAGTAAAAGAATTATCATCGCGATCCTCGCCTTATTCATGGCCGGGGTCGCCTTTGCCCAGCTCGTTCCGACCTCCAAAATGGAAGGAAAGGTCGTGGACTCGACGGGCGCTCCGCTTCCCGGTGTTTCGATCGAAGCGACGAGCCCCCGGCTGGTCGGCAAGGCGACGGCGGTCACGGACGGCGACGGTACCTACCGTCTGTTTTCGCTGCCTTCCGGCGTCTATGAGATCACCTTCACCCTCCAGGGTTTCAAGACCCTGATCCGGAAGGACATCATCGTTCAGCTGTCCCAGTCGATCACCCTGAACGCGACCCTCGAACAGGCCGCTCTCGAAGAGTCGGTCACGGTCGTCGGGATGAGCCCGCTGATCGACGTCAAGAGCACGGTCAAGAGCCAGACCATGACCAAGGAAGTGTTCATGAGCCTGCCCCGCAACCGGAGCTTCGACGGCCTGATCAGCACGGTGCCCGGCGTCCAGTATGACAACCGCACGGGCGGCCTCTCGGTCGACGGCGCCACCGGCACCGAAAATATGTTCTACATGGACGGCGCGGACATCACCACGCCCCGCCTCGGCGTCAACGGCCAGGGCGCGGTCATGGAGCTCGTCGACGAGGTCAAGGTCACGGCCTCGGGCTACAACGCCGAGTTCGGCGGCTCGATGGGCGGCGTCGTCAACGTCATCACCCGGTCGGGCGGCAACGCCTATCACGGCGACGTCAGTTTCTATTATAACGACAACACCCAGCTCATGCAGGGCAAGGCCAGGAGTGATTTCCGCTGGAACCCGATCAACAACGCCCTCCCCGAGTACGTCAACAACGACGACCTGTACTTTAATGGCGGCAGACAGCGTGACGACTACAAGCGCTATGAAGCCGTCTTCACGCTCGGCGGCTTTATCCTCAAGGACAAGCTGTGGTTCTTCGGCTCGTTCAACCCGAGATACGAAAGGACCTGGGGCGACCGGTTCTTCAACAGCGACCCCGGTCCCGCAGGGTCGAAGCCGCTCTACTCCTTCTACAACAAGAACCTCGGCTTCAACGGCCAGATCAAGCTGACCGCCGCGGTCATGAAGGGGCTGCGCGTATCGGCCAGCATGGTCGAAAACTGGTCGAACTACCGCGGCGCCATCCCCAGCATTCTGGGCTCGAGCGCCAAGAACTACGCCTACGGTAAGGAAGGATACGACTATCCGAACTGGAGCGCCGCCTTCCTGGCCGACTACAGCGCCAGCAACAATTTCCTGGTCAGCCTCCGCGGCGGCTACCACCAGATGAACACGATCAATCAGCAGATCGCGAACCGCTTCACGACCTATTATTTCAACCAAGAGAACTCGATGTTCGGCCTCGGCGGCGTAAAGGAAGACGCCGCCTTTATCGCGGCGGGCGTACCTCTCGGCATTGCCGGCCCCATCAACTATGGCGGGTCCCGGACGATCAATGATCACGCCTTGGCCGAGAAATACTCCGGCAACATCGACCTGTCTTATTTCGTCAGCCTGGCCGGCGAGCACGCGTGGAAGGCCGGCTTCCAGGTCATCCGCGATCATGAGGACTTCCTCACGGGCGGCCCCACCAGCCCCATGGTCAACGTCAGCTGGGACCAGAACTGCACGGCCCTCGAGGCCTACGGCGTCCCGGCCACCCGCGGCACCTACGGCTTCTACGACATCCGCGCCAGCTGGCGCCAGCCCTACGGCAACTCCTGGAACATCCATCGGAATACCTACGCCATGTATCTCCAGGATTCCTGGACGATCGGCGGCAAGCTGACCTTGAACGCCGGTCTCCGGACGGAGAGCGAGTACATCCCGACGTTCAATCCCGACGTTCCCGACCAGTTCAAGAAGCCCATCAACTTCGGCTTCGCCGACAAGCTGGCCCCCCGCCTCGGAGCGGTCTATGACGTCTTCGGCGATTCCTCGCTGAAGGTCTTCGGCAGCTTCGGCATCTATTACGACGTCATGAAGCTGTACATGGCCGAAGGCGCGTTCGGCGGCTTCAAGTGGCAGACCGATTACTACACCCTGGACAATCCCGATTACCGGCTGATCGCCGCCAACGGCCTGGTCAGCAACACGACAGGCTCCGGGGCCACCGGTAACGCGGCCCTCAGCCAGGCGGCCGGCGGCACCTATCTCGGCACCATCGACTGGCGCATCCCCTCCTTCGACACGCTCCAGCCCGACATGAAGCCGGTCGCCCAGCGGGAAATCTCCGTCGGCGCCGAGAAGAAGCTATCGGAAGACATCTCATTCTCGGCCCGCGGCGTCTGGAAGCACCTGCTCCGGACGATCGAGGACATCGGCATCATCACCCCCCAGGGCGAGCAGTACTATGAAGGCAATCCCGGCAGCGCTTATATCGTCAATCTCTTCAATACTCTCCAAGAGCCGCCTCCGGGCCTCACCTACTGGCCCCAGCCCAAGGCCATCCGCAACTACTACGGCTTGAACGTCTCCCTCGAGAAGCGGTTCAGCCACAATTGGCAGGGCGCCATCAACTACACCCTGAGCTTGACCAAGGGCAACTACGGCGGCCTCACCAGCACGGACGAATTCGGCCGCAACTCCCCGAACGTCGAGCGCTCGTTCGACCTTTGGTTCATGATGTATCAGATGGACGGCACGGCCCTCAACGGCCGGCTGCCCCAGGACCGGACGCATTACATCAAGGCCTATGGCTCCTACACGTTCCCCATCGGCCTGACCCTCGGCTTCGCCGCCTACGGACGCAGCGGCAACCCCATCTCCACCCAGCTGGCCTTCAACAACAGCTACATCTACCCGCTCGGCTACGGCGATCTGGGCAACCTGCCGTTCACGGCATGGGCCGACATCTACGCTGAATGGGCCCTCAAGATCGGCGGCCGTAACACGCTCGCCTTCAACGCCCAGATCAGCAACGTCACCAACACCAAGACCTTCCAGCAGGCCCGGTACGCCCCCACCCGCGACACGATGAACATCCCCGATGCGCTCATGCTCGACGGCACCGCCGTCGACCCCAGCACCCCGCTCTTCGACACCGTCGTCATCGACGGAGTCACCATTAACCGCACCTACTACTGGCAGGACCGCATGGCCTTCTACCGGCCCGATGTTTCCTTCGTCGGCTCCGACACCGCTCAGGCCACTGCGCAGAAGGGCCTCGTCACCCCCTTCGGCACCTGGACGGTCCGGTTCGGCGCCCGGTTCTCCTTCTAAGCAGAAAGCAGAAGCAGCACACGCAGAAGCTCAAGCCCGCCCCCCCGATGGGGGGGGCGGGCTTTTTTTATGGGCGAAAAAGAGGCCAGGACTTCGCCTGAGCGATGGGGACCGTGGGGCGTCCCGGCCTTCCGCCGTTTGGTCTTGCAAAACCGGCTCCGAAACCTCATAATAGAATATGCGCTTCCGACAAAAGCGCGGTGGGTCACAAGATGGGTACCGGCAGAGGCGCCCGACAGGCCCGCCACAGGAGGTATTGATGGATCATCGGCTAACAGCGAAGCTCGCGGCCGGCGCCGCGATCGTTTTCCTCGTGGCCGGGCTGGCCATGGCCCAAGCCGGACGGGGCACAGCCCGCATGAACGGGATCGTCCTGGATCCGGGCGGCAAGCCCGTCCCGGAGGCCAAAGTGACCGCGGTCTTCACCCAGGCCGGCGGCACCGTCTTCGAGACGACGACCGACAAGAAGGGGGAGTTCGTCTTCATGGGCGTCGGCACCGGCAATTGGGATGTCACGGTCAACGCCAAGGGCTACCTGCCCGTCACGTCGCGCATCTACACGTCGCAGCTCAACAAGAACCCCAAGGCCACCATCAAGCTGGAAAAGAAGGCCGAGGGGACGGGCATCGTCCAGGACGAGGCCACTTTCCAGACCCTCGAAGAGGGCAACGCTTTCTTCAAGGACGGCAAGTATGACACCGCCCTGCTGATGTACGAGGAGTTCCTGGCCAAGAACCCCGGCGCCTACCAGGTCCTCCTGAACATCGGGGACTGCTACCGCGAGAAGGGCGAGTACGACAAGGCCATCGAGAACTATAACAAGCTCATCACCCAGGCCGGCACGGACTCGGCCATGGGCAAGACCATGGGGGCCAAAGGCCTGGCAGCCATCGGCTTGATCTATCTGAAGCAGAACAAGCTCGTCGAATCCCAGGATTACTTCAAGAAGTCGATCGAGATGGCGCCCCAGGACGAGAACCTGCCCTATAACGTCGCCGAGATCTACTTCTCGAACTCGCAGATCGACGATGCCATCCGCTACTTCGAGATGGCCATCCAGATCAAGCCCGAATGGCCCGACCCGTACCTCCGGGTGGCTTACGCCTATCTGAACAAGGGCGACACCGCCAAGGCCGCCGAGAACCTGGAGAAGTTCATCAAGCTCGAGCCGGAAACGGAACGGACGGCCCAAGCCAAGTCCATCCTCGACGCCATCAAGAAGT
>JADGNU010000153.1 GCA_017883305.1 Candidatus Aminicenantota bacterium
CGCTCGGTCTGTCGGGGGGAATCGAATCGGGTCTGTAAAGGACTTTTACAGCTCTATCGTATCTCTCTCCGGCCTCCGGAAGGCGGACAGCTAATATAGCAAATCCTAGCGATTTTTCAATGCCCGGAACTTCTTCACCGCGTCCAGGTGTTCGCCGAGCGTCCGGCTGAAGCGATGGGATCCGTCGCCGCGGGCGACGAAATACAAAAAGCCCTCGGGAGCAGGGGCGAGGGCGGCGTCGAGACTCGATATTCCGGGATTCGAAATGGGCCCGGGCGGGAGCCCGGCGTGGAGGTACGTGTTGTAGGGCGACGGGAACTTGAGGTCGCGAAAAAGCAGCCGGCCGGTGTATCGTCCCTCGCGCTTGAGCGCGTAGACGATGGTCGGGTCGCAATCGAGCTTCATCCCGATCTTCAGTCGGTTATTGAAGACGGCCGAAACGAGGGGCCGTTCGCCCGGGAGGGCGGTTTCCTCTTCGATGAGCGAGGCCAGTGTCACCACGTCCCGGATGCTCATCCCCAGCGCGGCGGCCCGCCGCCGGCGGCCCTCGTCGAAGATCTCGCGGAATTCCGCGACCATGGCCCCGACGAGTTCGGCCTCCGGGGCCTTTCGCGGCATGTTGTACGTGTTCGGGAAGAGGTAGCCCTCGAGGTCCTTCGCCCGTGGATCGAGATCGGCGATGAGGCCTGGATCGAGGAAGGCGCGCCGGAAGGCGGCCGCGCCGTCCGGATCCCCCGGCCGGAGAAGATCGGCGATCTCCTGCCCCGTGAGCCCTTCCGGGATCGTGACCGGCTCGAGATAGATGCGGCCGCCGAACATCCGGAAGAGCACGTCCTTCGTCGCGATCGGAGGCGTGAACAAGTACTCGCCGGCTTTGAAGCGTTCGTCCGGAAAGTAGAGCCGGCAGGCCACCAGGAGCGCGGGGGCGTCCCGGACGATGTCCTCGCTTTTCAGGTGGGCGATAACGCTCCGGGTGCTCCAGCCCTTTGCGACCTCGAAAAAGACGGCCTTCGCTGGCGGCGAAGCGGCGGCGGGCGCGGCGAGCTCACGGACGAGCCAGCCCGTGAGTGCGGGAACGAAGATCACGGCGGCGAGGAGAACGGTCCTAATCGACTTCAGGAACATCGTCCTCACTGCGTTTGCTCTCGAGGTAGGTCGAGAGGATGATCACGGCAGCGATGCGGTCCTCCCAGTCCTTTTTTTTACGGCCGCGGAGCTTCTCGTCCTCGAGGGTCTTGAGGGCCTGGCGGGTCGTCAGGCGCTCGTCCATGAGCACAACGGGCTTGCCGACGGCCCTTTCCAGCCAGGCTGCGAAGACGCGCGTCTTTTCGGCCCGTGTCCCGGAGCTGCCATCCATGCGCAGAGGGTTGCCCAGGACGATCTCCCCGACGTCGTACTTGGCGACGAGATCCTTGAAGTACTGGCGGTCGACGTTCTCGCGCCCGGTCAGCTCGTAGGATCCGAAGGGCTGGGCGGTGATCAGCAGCGGGTCGCTCAAGGCCAGGCCGATGTGGCGGTCGCCGTAATCGACGCCGAGGATGCGCATCAGCGCTCCCTTTCGACGCAGGCCTTCCGGTTGCGATGGCGTTCGAATCCGAGCTCGACGAGTCGCTCGAGCAGACGGGGGAACGGCAGCCCCGAGGCGGCCCAGAGCTTGGGGTACATGCTGATCTCGGTGAAGCCCGGGATGGTGTTGATCTCGTTGACGTAGAGACGGTTCGTCCCCTTCTCCAGGAAGAAATCCACACGGGCCATGCCGGAAGCGGCCAGGGCCTTGAACGCGGCCACCCCGAGCGTCCGGATCCTGGCCACGATCCGCGGCGGGAGCGCGGCCGGGATGACGAACCGGGTCTTGCCGTCCTTGTACTTGTCGTCGTAGTCGTAGAAATCCCGGAAGGGGATGACCTCGCCGGGGAGGGAGGCCTCGGGGCTCCCGTTCCCGAGGACACTCAACTCGAGCTCGCGCCCGATGATGCCCTTTTCGACGAGGGCCATGGCGTCATAGCGGAAGGCGGTGTCGAGCGCGGCCGGAAGACCGGCGTATGTCGTGACCTTGGTGATGCCGACGCTCGAGCCGAGGTTGGACGGTTTGACAAAAAGCGGCAGCGGGAGCGCGCGGCGGATGCGGCGCAGGACCGCCGCGGGCCCCTCCGTCCACTCCGTCTCAGGAAAGGCCTTGAAGGGGACGACCGGCAGGCCATGATCCCGAAGGACGGACTTGGCCAAGACTTTGTCCATGCCCAGGGCCGAGCCGGTGACCCCGGCCCCGACATAGGGGACTCCGGCCATCTCGAGAAGGCCCTGGATCGTCCCGTCTTCGCCGAAGGGCCCATGGAGGACGGGAAAATAGATGTCGGCCAAGGGCCCGAGGACCGGCGGCGCGGCATTCCAGGGGAGGAACGAGAACGCCGGCCCGCGCTCTAGGGCCTCGATATCCGTCGAGGGGGCCTCGACGGTTTTCCAGAGGCCGCCCCTGGTGATATAGATCGAGCGGACCTCGAACTTGGACCGGACCAGGTTTTTATGGACGGCGCAGGCCGAAATCAGGGAGATTTCGTGCTCGGCCGACCGGCCCCCAAAGATCAGGGCGAGGGTGATTTTTTTTGACATTCGGCCCTTCGGCGCGACTAATTTATTGGTTTGAGATATTTTATTCGAATCAGGGTCAATTGTCCATCGGGAGCGGGTACTAACTATATGTTGACAGCCGCGAGAAACGGTCCGTATAATACCCCCCGGTGGAACTTCATCGGCCAAGAGGTGCGACCATGAGCAGAAAACCGTCGTTTTATGCGGGCATCGTCCTCGCCAGCTTGCTCCTCATCGTTCCGGGGGGGCCGTTCGCCCAGGAAACCCAGGAGACGATAATCCAGAAGGCGAAGATCTTCGATGAGACCTACCAGCTGATCAACGAGTCGGACCTTAACTGCTCGTTCTACATGCACGAGGAAGGCAAGCTCCTTCCCGACATCCAGATCATCGGCGCCGAGCGAATGAACGAAAAGAGCGTCTATGAGGACGGCGATCTAATCTACCTCAACAAAGGCGCTGCCGACGGGCTCGAAATGGGCCAGCTGTTCCTCACGATCGGGCTGCGGGCCAAAGTGGCCAAGCTCGGTACGGTCATGGAGCGGCACGGCCGGGCCCGGATCGTCCGTCTCGACGACCGGATGGCCTCCGCCAGGGTCGAGAAGGGCTGCGGCAGGATCCAGGTCGGGGACTTCCTGCTTCCCTTCGAGGAGGAATCGGGCGAGATCGGCAAGGACCTCGGCTATGGCGACATGGACCCCAACGCCAGCAAGAGGGGCCATGTCATCTACATCGAGAACGACTTCCATATCTCGGGCTCGGGCCAGTGGGCCCTGATCGACATGGGCCGTCAGCACTGCGTGCAGATCGGCGACCAGCTCAACGTCTTTCATCAGGCCCGGCCGGACCTGCCGCGGGAGGCCTTCGCCAGCGCCATCATCATCGATGTCCGCGGCGCAACGTCGACGATCAAGATCCTCGGCACCAAGGATGCCGTCGACATCGGCGCGGAAGTCCAGATCAACGCGTCCCGGTAATCGCCTTTTCCCGGCCTCTTCAGTTGGTTGACAGCCCCGGACGATTCTGCTAGTTTAAGGCGTGCTGTCCCTCCTTAGAGGGGCAAGCGGGCGGGCGTAGTTCAGTGGTAGAACGTCTGCTTGCCATGCAGAAGGTCGTGGGTTCAAGTCCCATCGCCCGCTCCAACGATCCGTCCGATCTCATGGCGTACCTGGCGCGGTACCCAAGCGGCTAAGGGAGAGGTCTGCAAAACCTCTATCCGTCGGTTCGAGTCCGACCCGCGCCTCCATCCTCCCCTCACCACCCGCCGGCCCCCTGGAGCCCGCCGTTGACACCCGGCCGGCCTTGACATATCATGGGGCCAACTTGAGGGAGGAAGGCGCCATGGATATCGTGCAGAGAGTCCAGTCGATCCTTCTGAAGCCCAAGGAGGAGTGGGTCAAGATCAAGGCCGAGCCCTCGACCATAGCCGGGCTGTTCACCTCGTACGTCATGATTCTGGCGGCCATCCCGGCCGTCTTCACTTTCCTGAGGCTGATTTTCATCGAGCAGATCCCCATGATCGGTCACTGGCCCGTCGGCCGGGCCCTCGGTAAGGCCATCATCATATACATCCCCGCGCTCGTTGCCGTCTCCCTCTTTGCCTTGATCATTAACGAGCTCGCGCCGACCTTCTCCTCGACCAAGAACAAAGCCCACGCCCTGAAGCTTGCCGCGTACAGCATGACGCCGGGCTGGTTGGCCGGAGTGCTTAATATCATTCCCTGGCTGTGGGCGCTCAGAGTTGTGGGCACCCTGTACGGGCTCTACATCCTCTATTTGGGTTTGGATACCCCCATTATGGAAACCCCCAAAAATAGGGTTCCTGGTTATATGATCCTGAGCAGCCTCGCGGCCGCCTTCCTCTTCCTCCTCAGCGAAATCCTACAATTGGCCTTAGCCGTCCGCTACGGCCGGCTCTGATCGAGCTCCTCGACGACCCGCAGGAAGGCTTCGTTGGGGGAGGGCGTTCCGGTGATCGGACGCCCGATGACGAGATAATCCGCTCCCTTGGCCACGGCCTCGGCCGGCGTCATGATCCGCTTCTGGTCTTGAGCCGCCGCCCAGACGGGCCGGATCCCCGGTGTGACGATGACCAGGTCCCGCCCGTATTCCTTGCGCAGGACCTCGATCTCCTGGGGCGAACAGACGACGCCGTCCAGGCCCGCGGCTTTGGCCAGACCGGCCAGGCGCAGCACTTGTGCCGCCACATCCGGGCCCATGCCCACCTCGGCCAAGTCGGCACTTTTCAGGCTCGTCAGGACCGTGACCCCGAGGAGTATGGGCCTGGGGCCCTTGCCCGCCTCGGCGGCGGCTTTGGCCGCTTCGGCGGCCTTGGCCATCATCTCCCGGCCGCCGGACGTGTGGATGGTCATCATCTGGACGCCGTGCTTGGAGGCCGACCGGACCGCCCCGGCCACGGTGTTGGGGATGTCGTGGAGCTTGAGGTCGAGGAAAATGTCCTTGCGCAGGGCCTTGAGCTTACGAAAGAGGGCCGGGCCCTCGGCCGTGAAGAGCTCCAGGCCGACCTTGAACGTCCGGGCGTCCTTGAGCCGGCTGACGAGGGCGAGGCCCTCCTCTTTGGTCTGGACATCGAGAGCGATGATGATGCGGTCGGCGTTGACGGCGGTCATGGGGAAGTCCTTTCGTCCGTTCAGGTCGTTTTGAGCGTGCCGATGATATCGCGGACGGCCGCGACGCCGTGAGCCTCGCACCATCGCCGGATCTCGTCGACGATGCGCGCGGCGGCGTCGGGGTCGACGAAGCTGGCCGTCCCGACTTCGACCGCGGACGCTCCGGCCACGAGGAACTCGAGGGCGTCCGTCCCGGTCATGATGCCGCCCATGCCGATGACCGGCACCTCGAGCCGCGAGGCGACCTGGTGGACCATGCGCAGGGCGATCGGCTTGATGGCCGGCCCGCTCAGCCCGCCATAGACATTGCCGAGCTTGGGCCGGCGCGTCTCGAGGTCGATGGCCATGGCCAGGAACGTGTTGACCAGGGCCACGGCGTCCGTCCCGGCCTCCTCGGCCGCCTGGGCGATCTCGACGATCGAGGTGACGTTGGGCGAGAGCTTGGTGATGAGCGGGCGCCGGCTCGCCGCCTTGATCCTCTTCACGAGGTCGAAGGTCGGCTGCGGCGAGAGGGCCGGGCACAGGCCCTCCTTCTTGACGTTGGGGCAGGAGATGTTGAGCTCGTAGCCGGCAATCCCCTCCTGCTTATCCAGATACTCGACGACTGCGGCGTATTCGTCCTCGTCCGCGCCGCAGACGTTGACGATGATCGGCGTGCCGATCGAGCGCAGCTTGGGCAGGACCTTCGCGACGAAGGCCTCGACCCCGACCCCTTGGAGGCCGATGGCGTTGATGAGGCCGCTGGCCGTCTCGACCAGGCGGGGCGGGGGATTGCCTTCGCGCGGCTTGTAGAAAAGCCCCTTGACCACGATCCCGCCGAGCTTCTCCAGATCGAGGTAGGGCTCGAACTCGAGCCCGTAGCCGAACGTGCCGCTGGCCGTGAGGACCGGATTGCGGAGACCGAGAAAGCCCAGGTCCACCGAGAGATCGATCGTCTTCGCCGTCACGGCCATAGGATGCGCTCCCCGGGGAAGACGGGGCCTTCCTCGCAGATCTTGACCCAGCCGTTCCCTTTCCCGTTCCGGATCCGGTGGACGCAGCCCCAGCAGGCGCCGATGCCGCAGCCCATGATCGACTCGAGAGAGAACTCGGCCGGAACGTCGTGTTTCGCGGCGAGCGAGGCCAGGGCCTTCATCATCGGGTCCGGACCGCAGGCGTAGATCATGGCGGGCTTGGCTTTGGCCAGCTCGATAGCCGCGAGCTCCGTGACGAGGCCCGCGAAGCCGAAGCTGCCGTCGTCGGTCGAACACAGGAATTCGATGCCCGACTTCTCGAACCGATCGCGGAGCGGAATATCGGTGCGGCATCGTCCGCCGTAGAGGACGAACGGCCGGGTCCCGGCCTTGACCAGCTCGCGGGCCAGGAAATAGAGCGGGGCGATGCCCCGGCCGCCGCCGACGAGATAGACCTTTTTCCCCTTCGTGGCGGCTGAAATCGTGAAGCCCTTGCCCAGGGGACCGATGATGTCGAGCCGGTCGCCGCTTTTCTTCTGCGACAGGATCCCGGTCCCTTGACCGGCGACCTTGAAAAAGAGCTCGATGCCGCCTGCATTCGCGTCGTGGATGCCCAGGGGACGCCGGAGCAGGGGGAAGGCCCCGTCCGAGACCTTGACCATGACGAACTGGCCGGGCCGGGCTTCCTGCCCCATGGCCGGGGCCTCGATCGTGAACCTAAACAAGTCCCCCCAAGACTGGACTTCGCGGAGGCGGGCGTTGCGCTCGATCGTCATAGCGGTTCCGGGGCTCGATTCGCCCCATAAACTAGCAGAAAAGCCCGGTTTATGGCAACCGGAATGTTCGAGGAGACCGCCCGGCCAGGCTTGACGGAAAGCATCGGAATCGCATATAAACGGGGGGCGATGAGAACCCCCCGAGTTGTTATGGCGGCCGGGATTTCCGTTTTCGGCCTGGCCCTTCTCGCCCGGCCCCAAGACTCTCACTACTGGACAAACCAATATGGCTCCCGGGCGACCCT
>JADGNU010000154.1 GCA_017883305.1 Candidatus Aminicenantota bacterium
AGTTGTGTGTCACCGCATTGAAGACGGCCTGGCTGATCATGATGTCCTGGACGGCGACGCCGGTCAGGTCGGCCACCGTGATCTCATCATTCGAGGCGCGGCGAAGTCCAGGGTCCTCGATCACCCGGCCCAGCTCGATCAAACGATCTCGCCGGAGGACGCCGGCGCTCACGGCCCTGTAGACTTCCCCCCGCAGCTCCGATTGGCTCAGGCTGTCGACGACGACCCGGTCGGCCCGGGCCAGGATCATCGCGTCGAGCTCCTGTTTTTCAGCCGTATCGGAGCCGACCGCGGTGATGTGCGTCCCCGGGCGGATCCAATCGGCCTGGAGGAGCGGGCGGGTCGAGGGCGTGCAGGTGACGATAAGGTTGGCGGCCGCGGCGACGTCTTCCGCCCGCAGCGTCGTGCGGATCACCAGGCCGGGCGCTTCCATGTCCCGGCGAAATGCGGCCAATTCGGCCTCGTTGACGCCCCAGACGACGGCTTCGTCGAACCGCCGCACGCGGCGCAGCCATTCGAGCTGCATCCGGCCCTGGATGCCCGCCCCGAGGATGCCCACGACGCGGACATCGCGGGGCGCCAGGTACTTCGCGGCGACGGCGCCGGCCACCGCCGTCCGCAGGTTCGTCAGGTAGCCCTCGTCGAGGAGGATCGCCTGGAGGACGCCCGTCTTCTGATCGAAGACGAGCATCAGTCCGTCGCCGGACGGCAGTCCTCGCCGGGGATTGTCGGTGAAGCCGGAGGCGATCTTGATGACGTAGACTTCGCCGCCCTTGATGTAGCCGTATTTGATGTGGACGTCGCCCGGCGGGTCGTCGAAGACGAGCTCCCCGACGGGCGGCACGACGACCCGGCCGTGCGAATAGGCGACGAAGCCGGCTTCGATGAGCGGCAGGGGGTCGATCGCGCCGAGGGCCTTCCGGATCTCGGCCAGTGAAACGACGGCCGGCATAGCGACTCCTTCGCCCTGACGCAGGGGCGCGCCCGGCTCAGGGCTGCCGGACGGACATGCCCATCTTTTCGAGGGATTTGACGGCGGTCTCGAGCTTCTGATTCTTGACGAAGACGTGGTCCGTCGTATAGGCGGACACGGTGAAGATGTTGACCCCGGCGTCGGCCAGGGCGTCGGAGACCGCGGCAAAGAACCCGACCAGGCTCAGCGGCAGGACCATGTCGAACGTGATCATCCGCCAATCGCCCTCGAATCCCAGGAACTTCTGGGCGCCGAGCTTGGTCTCGTCGATGACGCAGGTCGTCTCGCGGTCATCCTTGATGACGGCCAGGGCGTTGGCCAGGGCTCTTTTCGTCTTGACGATGGCATAGGTCTCGGGCGCCACGATGGCCCGACCGTTCTTGAAGTACTTGCGCAAGTCGCTGCGTTTCATGTCTTGCCCCCCCGTGACCAGACTTACGCGCCCGCGTCCGCTCCAACGCCCAGCCAGGCTTCTCGACCTGGCGCGCCCGGGCGATGGCCAGGGACCCGGCCGCCACATCGGCGGTGATGGTCGAGCCGGCGGCGATGTAAGCGCCCCGCCCGATCTCGACCGGGGCGACGAGCTCCGTCCCCGAGCCGATGAAGGCCCCCGCGCCGATGCGGGTGGGATTTTTCGACACGCCGTCATAGTTGCAGGTGATCGTGCCGGCGCCGACGTTGACATCCTCTTCGACGGTGCTATCGCCCACATAGCTCAAATGCTGGGCCTTGGACCTCGGGCCGAACACGGTGTTCTTCATCTCGACGAAGTTGCCGACCTTGGCCCCGGTGCAGACCCGCGTCTTCGGCCGGAAGCGGGAGAACGGGCCGACTTGGACATCGTCCTCGAGGACCGTGTCCTCCATGACCGTCGAGCTCAAGACCTTGACCCGGGCGCCGAGCGTCGAGGACATGATGTGGACGTGAGGGAAGAGGCGGCCGTCGGCGCCGATCCGCGTGGGCCCCTCGACGACAACGGAAGGATAGACGACCGTCCGGGGTCCGATCTCGGCGGCCCAATCGATCCAGGCCGAAGCGGGATCGAGGAAGACGACGCCGCGGCGGGCAAGCGCCTCGTTCTTCCGCCGCCGCAGCTCACAGGCCGCCGGCCCGATCGCGACGGCGTCGTCGACCGGGAGGATCTCGACGCCGTCCGCGCATGCGGTGAACCCGACCTTCCGGCCGGCTTTGGTCAGCCGCAGGGCCAGGTCCCCGAATCCGGCCTTCGACCGAGCCAGCGGGACGACGCGGAGAAGCGGAAAAACGTCCGCGGAGCGCAGGGCCAGCACGTCCGCAAGCCCCCTCGCCCCTGCCCCGCTCAGGAACGTGAGCGACGAGCCTTTGGCCCGGTGGGTCCGAAGAAGCGCTTTCAGGGTCCGGTCGCGCAGCAAGGGTCTGTCGGCCGGGACGACGAGGACGTCGCAATCCGGATATTTTTGGAGCAGCGACCGGGCCGTGAGAAGGGCCGCGAGGACCCCGTCCTTCAGACCGCGCGTCCGTTTTCCGTCGGCCAACAAAAAAACGTTGGCCTTCGTCTGGACGGCCTCGATCAGGCGTTCCCAATCCTCCCGGCCGGCCGCGTCGGGGCCGGCCATGACCAGGACGGCGTCGGGCTCCAGCCGCGCCGAGGCCTCGAGCGCATAGGAGCCGAGCGGCCGTCCGAGGACCGGTTGGAAGACCGTTCGCTCTTCCCCCCCCAAAAAAAGAACGACGGTTGATCGTTTCATAGGAGTTTGGTGATCAGCTTAAACTTCTTGTCTTCCCAAAGAGCCTCGAAATCGGGCTCGTTCTGGGCGAGGACAGCGAGATTCTTGTCCTTCTGAACGGCCTTCTTGAGAAGCTCCAAGGCCTCGTCGGTCTGACCCATCAGGCTATGCGTGTCGGCCAACAGATAATAAACGAGGCCCTCCTTCTCCTTGTACTCGAGGGCCTTCTCCAGGAGCTTGACCGCGCCGGCATAGTCCTTTTGGTTGATCTTGACCGCGGCATAACGGTAATGGTCCTCGAAGCCCTTGAGGGTCACGCTGTCCTTCTTCAGCCGCTTTTGGGCGATCGCGAGATAGGCCTTGGCCCGGTCGACGACCTCTCTGTCGGCGGGGAATTTCTCGATGAAGTCCTTGAACGACACTGCGGCCTTTTCGAATTCGCCTTTCTGGAACTCCTTGACGGCCAGGCCGAAGGCCGCCAGGCCTTTCTGATACTCGTCCTTTTTCGATCGTTGTTCGCGCACGGTTGTTCCTCTCAGAATGCAGTCGGAATTGCCCATATTTTACACGACAGGACACACTTTGACAATATGGGCGTCCGGCTTCGCACTTGTGGTAGAATGGTGAACGTGAAAAAGCGGCTGGAAGAGATCCTGGAAAAGGTGCGCTCGGGGGAGCTCACGCCGGCGAAGGCGCTCGACGCGCTCCAGGACTTCCCCTATTGCGATCTCGATTTCGCCAAGGTCGACCATCATCGCGAGGTGGCCAAGGGCACTCCTGAGATCGTCTTCGGCCTGGGAAAGACACCGGCCCAGATCGGCCGGATCGCCCGGGAGATCCTCAAGAAGGGCTCGAACCTCCTCGTGACCAGGGTCGAGCCCGCGGTCTGGTCCAAGATCAGGGCCGGGCTTCCTGGCGCCCTCTACAACGAAGCGGCCCGCACGGTCAGCAAGGTCCTGACCAAGCCCCCCGCCGGCCGGGGCATTGTCATCGTCCTGACCGCGGGGACCTCGGACATCCCGGTCGCCGAAGAGGCGGCCGCGACCTTGGAGATCCTGGGCAACACGACCGAGCGCATTTATGACGTCGGGGTGGCCGGTCTCCATCGCCTGCTCGGCCAGTACGAGAGGATCCGCGAGGCCCGGGTCATTATCACGGTCGCCGGCATGGAAGGCGCGCTGCCGAGCGTTGTCGCCGGTCTGGTCAAGGTCCCGGTCATCGCCGTGCCGACGAGCGTCGGGTACGGGGCCAGCTTCAAGGGCCTGGCCGCCCTTCTGGCCATGCTCAATGCCTGTCCGGGCGGGGTGGCCGTGGTCAACATCGACAACGGATTCGGGGCCGCCTTCCTGGCCAGTCAGATCAATCACCTCTAGCGCAGAAAATCGGGCGGCCGCCGTCCGAAAGAATAATGGATAGAACACCTTGACAAGGTGCGGCGGCGTCCCTATATTCTATAAGAAAGCGCGGGCCACAGACATTTCATGGAGATCATTGACCAGGTCAGGCAGGCCTCGTCCATAGTCGAGGTCGCCTCCCAGTACACGACCTTGAAGCGGCGGGGACGGAAATGGGTGGGTCTGTGCCCTTTTCACACCGAAAAGACCCCCTCCTTCACCATCGACGAGGAGAAGCAGCTCTATCACTGTTTCGGCTGCGGGGTCGGCGGGGACATTTTCTCACTCCTCATGGAGAGAGAGAACCTGACCTTCCCCGAAGCGCTCAAGAGCCTGGCCGAGCGCTATCACGTCCCGCTGCCGGCCCAGCAGCGGGTCCGCCCCGAGGTCCTCAAGCTCGAGGAGAAGCTGTTCAAGATCAATGAGCTGGCCCTGGGGTATTTCCGGAAGAACCTCGTCGGCACGGGGGAGGGGAAAAAGGCCCTCGAGTACCTGAAAAAGCGGGGCCTCTCGGACGAGACGATCCAGACGCTCAAGATCGGCTACGCGCTGAACGCCTGGACCGCCCTGATCGAATTCTTCAAGTCCAAAGAGGTCCCGGTCTCCCTCCTCGAGAAAGGCGGTCTCGCCCTGCCCGGTTCGCGACCCGGCGAATACCGCGATCGCTTCCGCGGCCGGGTCATCTTTCCCATCTTCAGCCTGACCGGCCGGGTCGTCGCCTTCGGCGGCCGGACGGTCGTCGATGCCGAGCCGAAGTACATGAACTCGCCGGAGACGCCGCTCTACTCGAAGGGCAAGCTCCTCTATGGACTGAACTTCACCAAGGACGCCATCCGGCAGGAGGGGACGGCCATTCTGGTCGAGGGCTACACCGATCTCTCGTCGCTCTACCAGGCCGGCATCACCAACGTCGTCGCTTCGCTCGGAACAGCCCTGACACCCTGGCAGGTCGGACAGGCCATGCGCTTCGCCTCGCGCCTCGTCGTCAGCTACGACGGCGACAGCGCCGGGCGGACAGCCGCGGCCCGGGCGGTCCCCCTCGGCCTCGAAAAAGGCCTCAACATCGACGTGCTGGTCCTGCCCGACGACCTCGACCCCGACGCCTATTTGAGAAAACACGGCCGGGACCGCTACCTCGCGCTGCTGAAGAAGACCGTGCCCGGTCTTGACTTCCTGATCGATTCGCTGACCGGGGGCGCCCGCATGAGCATTCCCGAGGAGAAGGGCAAGATCGTCCGGGCCGTCGTCCGGGAGATCGAAAAGGTCCCCGACGCCATCGCCCGGAGCGAGTACCTGCGCCGGGCTAGCGCCAAGCTCGGCGTCGGCGAGGAGCTGCTGCGGGCGATCGTCGAGAACAAGGCCCCGGGCAGGGGCGCCGAAGAGACGGGGCTCTTTTGTCCGGCCGAGAAGCGCTTGTTCCAGATCCTCATGGACGCCCCCGCCCTCGCCCCATACGTCTTCGCCGAGTGCGGCGAAGAGATCTTCCAGGGTCTGCAGAGCGAGCCCATCTTCCAGTACATCCTGGAGTGTTTCAAGAATGACCACAGCTGGAGCTTCCCCGGGCTCCAGGGCAAGGTCCCGCCGGCCCTGATGTCACAGCTGGCCCGGGCGCTGTTCGAAAAGTCGTCTGAAGGGACGGTCGAGGAAGCCCAGGAGTGCCTGAGGTCCCTGCGGAAGTTCCACCTGCAGAACCGACTAAAGGACATCCAGCAGAAGATCGCGCGATCGGAGAAGAAAGGCGAAAAAGAGGAGCTCTTGGCCCTGCTCTACCAGAAACAGGACGTGACCAAGCAGATCCTGGCCCTCCCATGAACAAGAAAAAAACATCCAAGCCGGTCGTCAAAGAGGATCAGACAGTCAAAAAGGGGGTGCCCCCCGTGTCTCCGGAGAACAAGATCCACAAGGACGAGATCTCCCAGCTCATTTCGAAGGGCCGGAAGCAGGGCTTCCTGCTGTTCGAGGAGATCGACAAGACCTTCACCGAGGACCTCGACTCCGAGGCGGATTTCGACGATTTCCTGTCCTCGATGGGCGATTACGGCATCAAGATCCTCGATTCGCGCCAGAAGGAGATGCTCCCCCAGCGGCGCAAGAGCGACCTCGTCTCGACCCACGGCCTGGAGCGGACGACCGACCCGGTCAAGCTCTACCTCCGCGAGATGGGCAACATCTCGCTCCTGACGCGCGAAGGCGAGATCAGCATCGCCCGCGAGATCGAGCGGGGCGAGAAGAGCATCATCAAGGCCCTCAGCCGGACGCGCCTCGTCCTCAACCAGGTCCTGTCCCTCGAGGAGCGGATCAAGGAGAATCCGTTCATTATCCAGGAGTTTTTCGACGTCTCTGAGGAGGACATCGCCGAGGGCAAGCTCGAGGAGAAAAAGAAGCAGATCCTGGCCAAGATCAAGCGGATCAGGGATCTCAGCCGCAAGCTCGACCGCGTCGCGGAGAAGAAGAAGACCCTCGTCAGCCGCGGCCGCATCATCGTCAAGATCAGCCGGACGATCCGCGATCTCAACCTCCGGTCGGCCCACCGCGAGAAGATCATCGACGAGCTGCGGTCCCGGCTCAAGGTCATCAACGACCTCGAGGACGTCCGCGACGACCTGGCCTCGGCCCTGGCCAAGAAGAAGAAGGACGATCCCGTCCTCAAGCAGAAGGTCCGCGACGCCAACCGGGAGCTCCGGAGGCAGACGACCGAGATCGGGCTCGACCCGGAATCTCTGCGGCGGGCGGTCCGGTCCATCACGGCCGGGAAGAAGGTCAGCGACCAGGCCAAGAAGGAGCTCGTCGCGGCCAACCTGCGGCTGGTCGTCTCCATCGCCAAGAAGTACAGCAACCGCGGCCTCCAGTTCCTCGACCTTATCCAGGAAGGCAACATGGGCCTGATGAAGGCCGTCGAGAAGTTCGAATACCGCCGCGGCTACAAGTTCTCGACCTACGCCACGTGGTGGATCCGCCAGGCCATCACCCGGGCCATCGCCGACCAGGCCCGGACGATC
>JADGNU010000155.1 GCA_017883305.1 Candidatus Aminicenantota bacterium
TAGAATAAGCCTCGTATTTTCGCATCACCCAAGGGAGTCGCCCATGCCCAACGTTCTGACCGTCCGGGGATTGAAAA
The DNA here is from genome assembly GCA_017883305.1 of Candidatus Aminicenantota bacterium. GTDB lineage: Bacteria > Acidobacteriota > Aminicenantia > Aminicenantales > Saccharicenantaceae > RBG-16-66-30. The sequence continues at coordinate 78 of JADGNU010000155.1, forward strand.
AATCCTACGGCAGCCAAATGGCCCTGGCCGGCATCGACTTTGAGGTCCAGGCCGGAGAGGTCTTCGCCCTGATCGGCCCCAACGGGGCCGGCAAGACGACGACGCTCCGGATCGTCGCGACGCTCCTCACGTCGTCCGCCGGCGAGATCACCTTTCTCGATCGCGACCTCTGCAAGGACCCCGATTTCGTCCGGGAGAAGATCAGCTACCTCCCCGAGGAAGCCGGCGCCTATAAGGACATGAAGGGCCTCGACTACCTTCACTTCATGGCCAACTTCTACGCCCGGACCCCGGAGGAGGAGAAGGAATTCGTCGACCGGGCCGTGGCCATCACCGAGCTCGGCGACCGGCTGAAGACCAAGGTCGGCACCTATAGCAAGGGCATGACCCGGAAGCTCCTCCTGGCCCGGGCCCTGATGACCAAACCGGTCCTGGCCATCCTTGACGAGCCGACCTCGGGCCTCGACGTCCTCAACGCCCTGGAGGTCCGGGAGATCGTCCGCCGCTACGTCAAGGAGGGGACGTCCGTCCTTCTCTCCTCCCACAACATGCTCGAGATCGAGTTCCTGTCCGACAGGGTCGCGCTCATCGACAAGGGCCGCATCCTCGACTCCGGGACACCCCAGGAGCTCAAGGACAAGCACAACGCCAAGAACCTGGAAGAAGTCTTCAGGAGTTCCGTCCGATGAAAAGATTCACCAACCTTCTCAAGAAAGAGATCAAAGAGCTGGTCACCAAACAGCTCATCATCTCGCTCGCCTTCACCGTCATTCTCTTCAACTTCATCGGGCAGGTCAGCAAGAAAGAGGTCCGGAAGGCCATCGGCGTCCAGACGATCTCCGCGCTCGACGAGGACGGCTCGGCGGCCTCCAAGGCCCTCGTCCAGGGCCTCGCCTCGGCGCGATTCAAGATCCTCGACCAATCGGGGAAAACCAAAGAGCAGGCGATCGAGACGGCCAAGGCCGGTGAATCGAAGCTCCTCCTTGTCATCCCGAAGGGCTTCGGCGATTCCCTCACCGAGCTCAAGCCGAGCGAGATCGAGACCTACTCTTTTATGAGAAGCTTCTCCCTCATCGGCACCCGAGGCCAGATCGTCGTCCAAAGCGTCATCTCCGCCCTCAATGAAGCCCTGTCCAACAACTTCCTCAAAGAGAAGCTTCCCGGGATCGACCCGGCCAGTCTCAAGAAGCCGATCAAGAGCAAGGACTTCGTCGTCGTCCAGGACCGCATGGCCGAGGGATCGGCCAACATGGTCGCCGGATTGATCTCCCAGCAGTCCCTGCTCATCCCCGTCGTCTTGATGATGATCGTCATCTACTCGTCCCAGATGGTCATCTCGGCGGTGGCCATGGAGAAGCAGAACAAGACCCTGGAGACGCTCCTGACCGTACCCATCAAGCGGACCTCGATCATCACGGCCAAGATGCTCGCGGCCGGCCTCGTCGGCCTGATCTCGGCGGGCGTCTACATGGTCGGCTTCAAGGGTTTCTTCGGCGGCATCGGGGATGAGGCCGGCCTGGCCGGGGTCCAGGCAAGCGGCGCCGCGATGATGCGCCAGCTCGGCCTGTACTTCAACACCTCCGGCTACGTCATCCTCGGCCTGTCCATCTTCCTGGCCATCCTGGTCGCGCTGGCCCTGGCCATGATCCTCGGCGTCCTGGCCGAGGACTTCCGCAGCGCCCAGACCATGATCATGCCGCTCATGTTCATGGTCATGATCCCCTACTTCATCTCCCTGTTCGCCGATATCAACACGGTCTCGCTCCCGATCAAGATCTTCATCCTGGCCATACCCTTCTCACACCCATTCCTGGTCTCTCAGAACCTCTACCTCGGCAACTACGGCATGATCGCCGCCGGGCTCGCGTATATGCTGATCGTGTTCGTCATCCTGGTCGTCTTCGCGGCCCGGATCTTCTCGACGGACAAGATCCTGACCATGAAGCTCCGTTTCGGCAAGAAGAAAGCGGTCGTCGCCTGATCCTTCGGCCGGGGCGGATAGCGTGCGGGGACTGAGCGAGGATCCCCCCGCGGTGAAACGGCTGCCTTCGAACCTCGCGTTTTTCATCGGGGCCCGGGCCACCTCCAATACCGCCTACCGCTTGGTCTATCCGTTTCTGCCCGTCTTCGCCCGGGCTTTCGGGGTGGACCTCGAGACGATGTCGCTGGCCCTTTCCGCCCGGTCCGCCTCGGGCGCCCTCGGGCCGCTGCTGGCGCCATTCACGGACCGCTTGGGACGCCGGTTCGGTCTGTCCCTCGGCTTGGGCCTGTTCGCGGCCGGCGCCGGCCTGGCCTTCGCGGGGCCGCAGTTCTTGATCTTCACGGTCGCCCTAATCCTGATGACCATGGGCAAATACGTCATCGACCCGTCCATCCTGGCCCACCTGAGCGACATCGTCCCCTACGAAAGACGCGGTCGCGTCCTGGCCTTGACCGAGCTCAGCTGGTCCCTGGCCTTTATCCTCGGCGTCCCGGCGGCCGGGTTCCTCATCGCCCGCTTCGGCTGGAGGTCGCCGTTCCTCGCACTGGCGGTACTGGGTCTGGCCGGGTTGATCGTCGTCCGGGCACTGCCATCCGGAGGGGCCTTGGCGGTCGTTGGCCGCGGCGAAGGGGATACGGCTCCGGCGGGAGGCGCAGGCCACCGGGCCAGCTATAAGGCGGTTTTCCGCTCCCCGGCTGCCCTGTCCGGGATCGCCATGATCCTGGCCGTGAGCATGTCCAACGAGCTCGTCAACTTTGTCTTCGGCGTCTGGCTCGAGGATTCGTTCGGGCTCAAGCTCGCGGCCCTGGGGGCGACGGCCGCCGTCATCGGCGTCGCCGAGTTCGGGGGCGAAGGCCTGGTCGTGGCGACGGTCGACCGCCTCGGAAAGACGAGGGCCCTCATGATCGGGCTTGCGGCTAACGCGGCCGCCGCCCTGGTCCTTCCCCTGGCCGGGAGGACCATGGGAACGGCGCTAGCCGGGCTGGCCTTGTTCTACCTGACGTTCGAGTACACGGTCGTCAGCATGCTTCCGGTCATGAGCGAGATCCTGCCCCAGGCCCGGGCCACGCTCCTCGCGTTCTACGCCGCGTCCTTCTCGGTCGGCCGGGCCTTCGGATCGCTCCTCTCTCCGCGGCTCTATGGCCTCGGCTTCACGGCCGTCGCTCTGGCCGCGGCCGGGCTCAATGCCGTTGCGTTCGTCTTTCTACTCCGTCTCCGCCACTTGACGGCCGGAAGAGGTTGAGACCCCGCCATCGTCGGCGCACTCATCCTGCTCTTCATCTATAATCTCATCAAGAAGAAAGCCCCGAAGGCCTGAGCCTTTCCGCCGCCTTTCAGGCGGATGACAGACCGTTCCCTCTTAAAAGGGAGTGGTCTGCCCTAAGAGGTGCGCGGCCCTTAAACGCTGGAATGCTTGCGTTCGTACCAGCGGATGAACAGCCAGACGGCCAGCAGGAGCAAGAGCCCGAGCAGGACCGGGGCCACGATCGCCACGAAGGTCGTCACGCCCGAGACCGCATCCTCCGCCAGGCTGACGACCGGATTCCCCATCCCCAGTGTGCCGGCGGTCACCGCCGGGCGGGTGACGGCCTTGGCCGCATGGACGCCTCCGGCGATAAGCAACCCGCAGACCATGGCCAGGACCGGGCTGACGTTGCTGATGACGTTGCCGCTCGCCGCGAAGAGGATCGCCCCGGCGGCCGGCCGGAAGACCGTTTGAATGACGTCGTTGACGGTGTCGACCGCCGGGATCTTGTCGACCGTGAACTCGATCAGCAACAGGACGCCGATGACGATGAGCACGACCGGATGCGTGAGCGCGCTCCACGGCGCCTTGAGGGCGATGAGGTGCGTGGTGCGGGCCAGGAGGCCGACGATGAGCAGCGGCAGATAGGCGTTCAGGCCGGTCGCCGCGGCCAGCCCGAACGCCCCGAGAAGCCCGAGCATCACAGCTTCGGGATTTTGAGCTTTTGGCCGGCCTTGATGAGGTCGGGATTCGTCAGGATGTCCCGGTTGGCCTCGAAGATCTTGGGATAGAGGCTGGCTTTCCCGTAAAAGCGCTGGGCGATCGCGCCGAGCGTGTCTCCCGGCTTGACCTCATAGATCTGGACTTCCCCGGCCGCCTGACCGCCCGGACCCGGAAGCGTGGACGGGGCCGCGCCGCCCTGGACCTGGATCTTGTTGATGGTGTTCTCCGTGGAGACCATCTTGTTGAATTCGAGCATGGCCCGGCCCTTGGCGTCAATGCTCGCGGCCTGGCCCTCGAGCGTCACGACCTTGCCGTCGACCCTGGCCTTGAGGCCGGTGACACCGAGGTCCGACTTGTTGATGACGGCAACCGCATCGTCGACCTTTTCACTGAAAGATTTGCCGAAAAGACCCATGATATTCTCTCCTTTCTGTATCTCCTTGATCTCTTGCGTCCCCGGGTCGGGGCCGCCGTCGCCCTCGGGAGAAGCCAGGCCCCTAAGCCCTGACTCGCTTTATTCCCCCGGAGAACCGATTCTAGCCCCCCTGGAGAGCGTCTGTCAAGAAAACGGCTCCATTAGCCCCGCGGCGAGTGTAGAAATCTCACCGGACCGAGCAGGCCCGAAGGAAGCAAGGGGGAATCTTTATCGTAGTGCTTCCAGGTCGAAAAGGCCAGGCGGCCGGCGGATGGCCGGGGCTCGCCCTTGAGCAGCCAGTCCGGCCAGCGCGCGAGGTTGCCTCCCTTGGCGTATTCGGCGTCGGGCGGCTCTTGCTCGTCACCGATGAGCCGGTTGGGCCAGAGATTCGCGACGCGGATCTCCAGGCGATTCCCCGCCGGCTTGACGGCTTCAGTGATCTCGACCCGCCAGGGGTCGCACCAGACGACGCCGAGGTCGCGGCCGTTGAGCCGGACGCCGGCGATGTTCTTGACCGTGCCTAAGTCGAGCCAGACGCGACCGCTCTTGGCAACGTCCGCGACGGCCCTTGGGAGATCGAACGTCTTGGCGTAGGTGGCCGTCCCCGCATAGTATTTAACGCCGGCCTCAGGCCTGCGGCTCCAATCGTCGAGCGCCTCGAAGGTGATCTTTTCCGGCCCGCCCCATTTCGGGTCGAAGGCGATGTCCCAGGGGCCCTCGAGAGAGGCGATCTCCATGGGGACCGGGAAGTTCGCAGCGGAAGCGGGAGCCGGGTCAGCGCTTGAGGCGGGCGGCGCAGCGTTGCGAAAGACAATGAAGAACGACTGGTGCGGCTCGAACCGCAGCGGAACCGAGGTGAGTCCGTTGGATACGGTGTATCCCGCCAGCCCACGGTTCGTCGCTTCGAGCGGGTCCCAGAGCTCTGGGCTCAGGCCGCTTACCCTGAAGACCGCGGTCGCAAGGACGGCCCGTGGTTCGGGATTGGCCACAAAGTAGATCTCCGTCGCGCCGGCTCTCCGGTGGATCCAGCGCAGGGGAACATCCGAGGAGAAGTCGGGGGCGACCGCCATCTTGTCGAGGACGCGCGTGACGACCGCGAAATCTCCGTATTGCCCGGGGTCATTGAGTGGCGGGGCGCCGACGCTCCAGGTGTCAAAACCGGCCGCGTCAGGCCTAGCCGGAATAGCGCTCTCAGGGACCGCGCGTGCGGGACCGGCCGGGTCGGCCGAGCCGGCCCGTTTCCCGGCACGCACCCAGACAACGCGGCCCAGGCCGAACGCATGCTCCGTGACTTTCAATCCATCGCAGTCGCCCCAGACCTCGGCGGCCAACCGCTCGATCTCCGCGTCGCATCCGGGGTATCCGGCAAGTGAAGGCGATTTTCGCGGACGCGGCCCGATAACGGTCGCGCCGGCGGCCACGAGGTCGCGGACCTTTTTGAGGAGTACCGGCGTCATCGTTTCCCGCTCCGGGAGAACGAGCACGCGGTAGCTCATGCCGTCCGGAAAGACGATCCCACCGTCCTTGACCGAGGCGGCCGCAAGAAGGGTCTCCGGCGGACAGCCATCGAATGCGTCCCCGGCGGGTCCGGGCGGATCGCCGCGGAGCGCAGAAGCCGGCGGCCTGAAGACGTGCGGCGCGCCTTCGGCGACCAGGAAACACACGTCGGCGACCGGGAGTCCGTGGCGCAGCAGGAACTGGCAGCGGGAGAGATAGGCATGATAGGCGGGGACCAAGTCCCACCAGGTCTGGGTCCGCTCCCAATGCACGCCGTAAGGGCCCATGGTCATCCCAGGCCGCGCCTGGAGCCCGGCCTGGTGCTGGGAGCGGTGGAAGACGATGCGGTTGACGCCGGCGGCGAAGGCCCAGTCGCCCAGGGCCTTCATCGAGGCCGGGTGGGCCTGCCAAGCCTCACGGTCGTCCGAGGTGAATGATTCGGCGGCGACGACGGTCCGTCCGTTCGTGTGCGCGATCCCGGCGGCTTCGACGACGCTGTGGGCGGTGTTGAAGCCGTAGAGCCAGAACTCCCCCATCGGAACGTCGGCGGCCGTTCCCAGCGTCATGTCGGCACACGGAGTCATGTCATAAGGCTCGATGGACAGCCGGAAGCCATCCCGGCGGCCCAGCTCCTTGAGGCGCAGGGCGTGGTTCTCGAGGACGAGCTCATTCGCGGTCTGCCTCAAGTCCCATAGGAACCGCTCGGACGTCTCCATGTCCTTGACCGGGCGTCCGGTGACCACAGGCAAGAAGGGCAGAGGATCGTAGCCGCGGCGCTTCCGGAATTCCTCGCGGAAGGCGCCGGTCCAGTTCTGCGCCCCCATCTCCCAGCTGTCGATGTGGAGAGTCGTCCAGCCCGCTTGGCCGTCGGTCCGGCGCGGGCCGATCTCGCGGAGGAGCGCTCCGACGAAGGCGTCGTAATGGGCATCGAACGCGGCCGCGTCGAGCTTGTCGCACTCGAGGCCGAGGCCCGGGACCGGGGCGGGGCGCGTGTTAGCGCCGGTCGTCGTCCGACCGAAGCGGAGGACCGTCCAGCGGCCGGCGGGAACATCCCATACGAGGCGGCCGTCAGCCGTGAGCTTTTCCGTGAGGTCGACGATGCGCGCGGG
>JADGNU010000017.1 GCA_017883305.1 Candidatus Aminicenantota bacterium
GCTCCCCTTCGAGACACGGCTCCACTTCCTCGAATCCGACATCATCGGGCGCGCGGCGAAGGGTGAGAAAGAGCTGCGCCGCGCGGGAGAGAAGATCCGTGAGGCGGCCGAAGGCATCCGGGCCGGCGAGTTCAAAGCCCGGCCCGACTGGCATAGCTGCTCGGTCTGCGAATTCAAGACAATTTGCCCTTCTTCGTTCGCCTTTTAGGGATAGCTCAGCCCGCCACTGACTGAAAATCCCCTCCCGGCTTCGCGATGGATATCGCCCCTTGCCCCCGCACCCCGGAAACCTGCGAATCCGGTTTCCCCCGCCTCCGGCGGGCACCCTTTCCATCACGGGGGCCTTGGGGCGACATCCATCTTCGCCGTACGGGGATTTTCCCGAGTGAACGGGAGAAAGTCCCTTTTATGTGGATCTTCTCCCATTTCCGGACTTCCTCTCGCGGCGGCGATGGGTGTTGCCTCGAAGATCCCCGTGGTGGAGGGGGGACCCGCGAAGCGGGGGGAACCGCACGAACTGGTTCCCGGGGCCGGGGAGCTAGAGGCGATACCCTGAGCCAAGCCGGAGAGAGGGATCTCCCGATATCGGGAGACGGACCTTTTTTCAGCCGCGCTTGGTCTTGCAGGCGAGGATGCGCGGGGCGATGACTCCGTTGACCTTGATGTTGAAGTAGGAGATCAGGTTGGTCACGTCCTTAGAGTATTTCGTGACATAGCGCACGAAATCCGAGCGCTCCTTGTAGCGCAGCAGGGTTTCGAACTCGGCGACGGTGTCGTGGAGCTCGATGACGAAGTGGTTGATCGTCCGGTACTGGGCGTTGATGTCGATGAGGTCGTGGCCCGAGAGCTTGGTGAAATCGAGGTGCGGCGGCAGGCTCTGGAGGATGAGCAGGCCCTCGTTATGGAGCTCGTTGACCGAGTCGCCGATCTCCTGGAAATAGGACCCGAAGTCCTGGGCCTTCCTCAGCTTGGCCCCGGCGCGCTCGGTCAGGCGCTCGAATTGAGCCTTAAGCGAGACGATCGCGTCCTTGACGCCGAAATACTTGCGGACGGGGCTGAACAGGTCCAGGAAGTCGCGGCCGATGTAGATCTTGTCCTCATAGCGGGACAGGAGCTCCTTGGGTTCATGGGTATAGAACTTGATCTCGAAGCGCCGGCCCTGAGAATCCCGCTCCCGTAGGCGGGCCAGGACGAGGCCGCTGTTCTGCTCGATGAAATAGCTGCTGATATCGACCAGGACCGAATAGACGGCCAGGTTCTGGACGATGGCCTCCTTGAGGTAGTCGAGGAGGGATTCATTCTTGGTGATGAACTCGGTGATGGCCTCGTCCGGCGTCGGGTTGAGGACCGCATAGCTCGGAGAGAGGAGATAGAGGACGGGACCGCGGCCGAGCTCGAGATGGAGGTTCTTGAGGACGCTCTGGTAGAGGTCGTCGAGAAGGACCGGTTTGATGGGAGGGAGGCCGGCCGGATCCAGTTTGGAGAGTTCTTCGACTTCATTCATGGCGTCGACCTCGCTTCGGGCCGAGTTTAACACCCGGCGGAAAGAAAATCAACGCGCCGAAGGCCCCCTGCGGAACGTCCAGGAGTCCGCGGCGTATTTGGATGCCTGGAGGAGACGGACGGCCTCCTTGTCGGCGGCGGTCAGGGCCAGGCGCTCGAAGCCGACCCCGAAATGATCGGCGAACCCCTGGACGAGGGGCCCGACGGCGGCGTCGAAATCGACGGGGCGGCCGAGGGCCTCGGAGACCGAGGTCATGCCCAGACTCTCGGCGGTCTCGCCGGGCCGGGAAACAGCGGCGAGCAGGGCTTCGTCCTTTTCGAGGGGAATCGAGCCGTGCTGGAGGAACAGCGGGCCGGTCCTCTTCTGGGCGCTGCCGATGATCTTCCGGCCATCGATCTCGATCTCGTCGCGGGCCGGGAAGGCGAAACAGGGCATCGTCCCGCGGACGTAGGCCGGCGGGGACGTTTCGGCCAGGCGGGCCGAAATGCCCAGGAGCGCCAGGCCTTTGAGCAGCGCCCGCGAGATGAGGCGGTAGGATTCGCGGAGGGTGTCGGTGAAGACCTCCGTGTCGGCGGAGGCCATGGAATAGGTCACTTCCCGGTCGTGGAGGACGAGCTTGCCGCCGGTCATGCGGCGGACGATGTCGATGCCGTGGGAGCGGCAGAATTCGACGTCGACGACCCGGGAGGCGTCCTGGGAATAGCCCAGGGAGGCGGTCGGCCTCTCCCAGCGGTAGAAACGGAGGAAGGTCCGATGGGATTCGCCGGCCAGGCGGAAAAGATGCTCGTCGACGGCCATGTTCCAGGATCCGGGGAGCGGCTCAGGCTCGACGATCAATTCCCAGGTCTTCATCTCGGACTTTCAAGGGAAAAAAATGGAGCGGGCAATGGGACTCGAACCCACAACACCCGGCTTGGGAAGCCGGTACTCTACCATTGAGCTATGCCCGCTCTCAGGCCCTAGCATTTTAGCATAAATGGGGTCAAACCTAAACTCATTCACTTTGCTCTATCCAGATATTTCCCAGAAGTGCCTCTCCGAGTCGCTCCGAAGCACTTCTGATGGTCGCTCCGGAGACTCCGCTCCCTGCCGTAGGTTTGACCCCTTCTTGGCGCGTTGACAGGATGAGCGCGCGCCCCTATAATTCGGGAGGAATGCCCGGAAGGGAGAAAAGCCATGTCCGATGAATCCGCAAGCCGGTCCCAGTCCAATAATCCCGAGAGGCCGCTGGGCCCGGGCGTCACGCGGTTGGGTTCGACCGCCGTCGTCACCGGGGACATCGAAGCCCACGAGGACATGCTCATCGAGGGCCGCGTCGTGGGCAAGATCATTGTCCCGTCCGGGACGCTGACCATCGCCAAGGGGGCCAAGGTCGAGGCCGAGATCCGGGTCCGCTCCCTCGTCCTTCACGGCGAGCTCAAAGGCACGGTCAGGGCGGGCGAAAAGACCGTCATCTCCGAGACGGCCGAGATGAACGGCGACGTGATCACGCCCAAGATCACCATCGCCAACGGCGCCCGCTTTTCCGGCGGCATCCGCATGAAGGAATAAAGACCGGTTTGCGAAGACCTGGTCCCTTCTTTTTGACTTCCGATTTCGTCCCCAAGGGCGACCAGGTCCAGGCCATCGACCAGCTGACCGAGGGGCTCCGGTCGGGCGCCCGTCATCAGGTGCTCAAGGGCGTCACCGGGTCCGGCAAGACCTTCACGATGGCCAACATCATCAGCCGGGTCAACCGGCCGGTCCTTGTCATTTCCCACAACAAGACTCTGGCCGCCCAGCTCTACCAGGAGTTCCGCCGCTTCTTCCCGCGCAACGCGGTCGAGTACTTCGTCAGCTACTACGACTATTACCAGCCGGAGGCCTTCATCCCGGCCTCGAACACCTACATCGCCAAGGAGGCGACGATCAACGACGAGATCGACCGCCTCCGGCTCTGCGCCACGAACTCGCTCTTCGACCGACGCGACGTTATTATCGTCGCCTCGGTCTCCTGCATCTACGGCATCGGCGCTCCGGAGACCTATTATTCGATGAGCTTCTCGCTCAACGTGGGCGAACCGCTAGGCCGAAAGGCCCTTCTCGAAAAGCTCGTCGCGGTCCAGTACGAACGCGAGGAGGCCGATTTCAAGCGGGGCTCGTTCCGCGTCCGCGGCGACATCGTCGAGGTCTTCCCGAGCTACGCCGACTCGGCCTATCGCATCGAGCTCGAGGACGGCCGCATCAAGTCTATCTCGGCCGTCGACCCGCTCCTCGGCAAGGTCAGGGAGACGCTCGAGACGGTCATGGTCCACCCCCGGACCTTCTTCTCGACCCCGGCCGAGACCCTCCGCTCGGCCGTCACCGGAATCGAGGCCGAGCTCAAGGAGCAGGTCGCCGCGTTCCAGGCCCGCGGCAAAGCCGTCGAGGCCGCGCGCATCGAGGAGCGCACTCTCTACGACCTCGAGATGTTGCGCGAGTTCGGCTACTGCCCGGGGATCGAGAACTATTCCCGCCACCTGACCGGCCGCGCGCCCGGCGAACCGCCCTTCACCCTGCTCGACTATTTCCCCGACGACTTCCTGACCATCATCGATGAGTCCCACGTCACCGTCCCCCAGATCGGCGGCATGTACGCGGGCGACCGCTCGCGCAAGCTGACCCTGGTCGAGCACGGCTTCCGGCTGCCCTCGGCCCTCGACAACAGGCCCCTCAACTTCGGCGAGTTCGAAGCCCGCGTCGGCCAGACCCTCTACGTCTCGGCGACTCCGAGCCTCTTCGAGATCAAGCAGTCGCCAGGCCATGTCATCGAACAGGTCATCCGGCCGACCGGCCTGACCGACCCGCAGCTCGAGATCCGGCCCATCCGCGGCCAGGTCGACGACCTCATGGGCGAGATCCGGGCCCGCGCCGCCCGCAACGAGCGCGTCCTGGTTACGACCCTGACGAAGAAGATGGCCGAGGACCTGTCCCGCCACTACCACGAGCTCGGCCTGCGCGTCCGCTACCTTCACTCGGAGGTCGAGACGCTCGACCGGGTCAATGTCCTCCGAGACCTGCGCAAGGGCAAGTTCGACGCGCTCATCGGCATCAATCTTCTCCGCGAAGGCCTGGACCTGCCCGAAGTCTCGCTCGTGGCCATTCTCGACGCCGACAAGGAAGGCTTCCTGCGCTCGGCGACCGCCCTCATCCAGACCTTCGGCCGGGCGGCCCGCAACGTCGCCGGCAAGGCCATCCTCTATGCCGACACGATCACCGACTCCATGAAGATCGCCATCGCCGAGACGACCCGCCGCCGCACGATCCAGGAGGAGTATAACGCCGCCCACGGCATCACGCCGCAGTCGATCGTCAAGGGCATCGACGAGGTCCTGACCTCGGTCTACGAGCGCGATTATCTCGATTACACGACCCTCCCCGAGGAGAAGGACATCTATCTCTCGCCACTGAAGCGCAAGAAGCGCATGGACGAGCTGGCCAAGCTCATGAAGGACGCTTCGGCCGCCCTCGAGTTCGAGAAGGCCGCCGCCTACCGTGACGAGCTGACCAAGCTCAAGAAGCGCGAGCTCGAGCTGGGGCTATAATAGAAGCAGGACAGCCTGCACATGGCCGACTTCGAAGAACTCAGGACCCGGGCGGCGGAGCTTCCTGCCAAGCCCGGCATCTACTTCTTCAAGAACGCGGCCGGTGAGGTCGTCTACATCGGCAAGGCCCGCTCGTTGCGGGACCGCGTCCGGTCCTACTTCCTCTCCAACGCCGACTTCAAGGTCCGGAACATCCTCCGCGAGACGACGGACATCGATTTCATCCTGACCGGCTCCGAGAAGGAAGCCGCCTTCCTCGAGAACAACTATGTCCAGCAGTATCAGCCCCGCTTCAATCTCCGGCTCAAGGACGACAAGAGCTTCCCTTATCTCAAGATCACGACCGGCGAAAAGTTTCCGGGCGTCTATTTCAGCCGCAAGGTCGAGCCCGACGGCTCGCGCTATTTCGGGCCGTTCAGTCCGGCCCACCGGGCCCGCTCGTCCATCCACCTGGTCAACAAGCATTTCGGCGTCCGCGGCTGCGAGGAGACCGTGTTCCGCGGCCGGAAGCGCCCCTGTCTCGAGTACGAGCTCAAGCTCTGTTCGGCTCCCTGCGTCGGCTGCATCTCCGAGGCCGATTACCGGGAAAACGTCGAGAACGCCCGCCTTTTCCTCGAGGGCCGTATGCCCGAGCTGGCCCGGACCCTGAAGGCGAGAATGGAACGGGCGGCCGAGGAGGAGAAGTTCGAGGAAGCGTCGCGCTGGCGCGACCTGCTGCGGACGATCGAAGATTACAGGGACCGGCCGGGCATGATCTCAACGGCCCTCGAGGACCAAGACGTGGTAGGCCTGTCTCGCATCGCCGACCGCGCCGCCACGTACGTCTTTTTCATGCGCAAAGGCAAGATCCGGGACTCGGCGGCGCGATCGATCGATGGCCCCTCGGACACCTCCGATGCCGAGATCCTGGGGGATTTTTTGGCCGGATTCTATCGCGACCGCGAGCTGCCGCCCCGCTTGCTCCTGCCCGCGCGACCGGCACAGACGACCGGCCTCCAGGCCCTCCTCGGCTGGGCCAAGGTCCGCATCATCGTCCCCCGCGGCGGCAAGAACCGCAAGCTCGTCGACTTGGCCGGACGCAACGCCGAATCGTATCTCGGCAAGCAGGCGGGCAACTTGATGCCCCTCGAGGAGCTGAAAACGGCGCTCGCCCTGCCGGCCCTGCCCCGGACGATCGAGGGGTTCGACATCTCCAACACAGGCGGCGAGGAATCGGTCGGCTCCCTGGTCGTCTTCCGCGACGGCCGGCCGGACAAGGACTCCTACCGCAAGTTCCTCATCCGGACCGTCGAGGGCTCGAACGACGTGGCCAGCCTCGGCGAGGTCATCACCCGGAGGTACCGAAAGCTGCTAGACGAACGCGCGCCTCTCCCCGATTTGGTCATGGTCGACGGCGGCAAGCCCCAGCTCGGGGCGGGTGAAAAAGCGCTGGCCGGCCTGGGATTATCCCACGTTCCCCTGGTCGCCATCGCCAAGAAAGAAGAGATACTATTCACTCCGGAGTCGCGCGAAGGAATCCGCCTCGACAGGACATCGGGCGCTCTAAAGCTCGTCCAGGCCGTCCGCGACGAAACGCACCGCTTCGCCATCACCTTCCATCGCGGCCGCAGGGAGAAGAAGAGCTTCGAATCGCTTCTCGACGGGATCCCCGGCGTCGGCCCGAAGAAGAAGTCGACACTGCTGGCTCACTATGGCAGCCTCGAGGCCATCCGGACCGCGCCCCGAGAGGAGCTCGATGCTCTTGTCGGCTCAGCCGCGGCGGCCAAGGTCCTCGAGCGCCTGGCCGGGAGAGCTTAACCCCGTCTCTTCGCCTTGACCTGCTCGAGGAGCAGCCGGGCCTTTTCGACTTCCCGGGCCTGCTTGGCCTGCGCGTCGCGGTTGTCCGAAATATCCTGCTCGAGCTTCTGCCTCTTCTTGACCAGGATTTGGCCCTCGTCGACGAGGTCACTGTAACGCTTTTCGGCCTTCTTGAATTCCTCTTCGCGCACCACGACGGCCTTGCCGTACTCGTAGTCCCCGACATACGTGCCCAAACCGTCAAAGAACCCGGCGGCGCCGGCCCCGCTGAAGACGGGAAGCGCCTGGGTGACGGAACTGACCCCGGCTTCAGGCTGGGCTCTCAGGAGGACATCCTCGTCCGGGTCGGCCAAGATCACGGATAGAGTCGAAGTGGCATTGTCCCCCTTGCCTTTTCCATCCACCTTGTAATAAACGTCGTAGACCTTGTTCTCAGAATCGTGCAGGAGAATGCCCTTGACCACATTGAAGCCTTTGACGTTGCGGACCTTTCCCCCCCGCGATTCAAGATAACCTGCGACGGCCTTGTCCAGGTCCTTGGCGGGATAGTTGAATTCGAAGATCCTGGCGGCCTGCCGGGTCTTCTGAAATTCCACGACCCCATCGTAGCTCCGGAGCGGATCGATCTTCTTGATGAACTCGTCCTGGGCCTGGGCTCCCACCCAACACAACACGATAGCCATGGCCAATAAGCTTTTGCTTTTCATGGCCCTATTGTAACAAAAAACGCCCACCCGCCGCACGCCCTTTTGAGGAGGCCTGAAGGCCGCTCCCGGTGGAAATTGTGCCCCGGATGGGACATAATAGGCCTGCTTTCGACCGAAAGGAGACTGTCCCTATGAACGACCCGAAAATCCGCCGTTTCGTCCTGGCGGCCCTCCTGGCCGTCGTCCTTGTCCTGCCGGCATCTTCCGATGAAGGCATGTGGCTGTTCAACAAGCCGCCCAAGGACATCCTGCAAAAAAAATACGGCTTCACCGTGACCCCCGAGTTCATGGACCACCTCCGGCTGGCCTCGATCTCGTTCGGCGGAGCTTCCGGCTCGTTCGTCTCTCCAGAGGGTCTGGTCCTGACCAACCACCATGTCGGCCGGGGCGCGGTCCAGAACCTGTCCACCAAGGATCGCGACCTCATGAAGACCGGGTTCTATGCCCGGACCCAAGCCGAGGAGCTCAAGGTCCCCGGGATGGAGCTCCGCGTCCTTATCGGCATCGCCGACGTCACCGACAAGGTCCTCGGCGCCGAGAAGCCCGGCACGACTCCCGTCGAGGCCGCCGACGCCCGCCAGAAGGTCATCGCCGCGCTCGAGAATGAGGCGGCCGGAACCGCCGGCATGCGCGGCACGGTCGTCACGCTCTATTCCGGCGGCATGTATCACCTCTACACGTATAAGCTCTACGACGACGTCCGGCTCGTCTTCGCGCCCGAATACCTGGTCGCCTTCTTCGGCGGGGACCAGGACAATTTCACCTATCCCCGCTACGACCTGGACATCACGCTCTTCCGCATCTATGAGAACGGCCGGCCGTTCAAGAGCGACAACTACATCAAGTGGTCGACGACCGGCGTCCGCGAGGGCGACCTCGTCCTCTGCTCGGGGCATCCGGGCTCGACCGGACGTCTCCTGACGATGGGCCAGCTCGAGTTCCTGCGCGACACGAGCTATCCCTTCAATATCGCCAATCTCAAACGGCGCCAGGCCTATATGCATGCCTATGCCGCCCAGGGCGAGGAGCAGAGCCGCATCGCCATGCGCAACCTCTTCGGCATCGAGAACAGCCTCAAGGCGACGATCGGCTACCAGTCGGGCCTGCTCGACGAGAAGCTCCTGGCCAAGAAGCTCCGGGAGGAGCAGTCCCTGCGCGCCCAGGTGGCCAAGTCGACCGATCTCGAGAAGGCGTACGGCCCGGCCTGGGACGAGATCGCCGCGGCCGAGAAGGCCTACGCGTCCTTCTTCAAGCCCCTGGCCTTCTTCGAGCGGGCCAACGGCTTCTATACGACCTACTTCACGATGGCCCGGACGATCGTCCGTATGGCCATGGAAAAACCCAAGCCGAATGCCGACCGGCTGCGCGAGTTCCGCGACGCCTCGCTTCCGTCCGTCGAGCGCGGCCTCCTCTCCCCCGCCCCGATCTATGACGATTTCGAGGTGGTCAAGCTCGGCGACTCGCTGGCCCAGCTCCAGGAAGAGCTGCCCGATATGATGGAAGTCCGCTGGATCCTCGGCGGCCGTTCGCCCCAGGACGTCGCCCGCGACCTCATCGCCGGGACGAAGCTCAAGGACATCGATGCCCGGAAGAAGCTCCTGGATG
Organism: Candidatus Aminicenantota bacterium; assembly: GCA_017883305.1. Taxonomy (GTDB): domain Bacteria; phylum Acidobacteriota; class Aminicenantia; order Aminicenantales; family Saccharicenantaceae; genus RBG-16-66-30. The sequence continues at coordinate 9,177 of JADGNU010000017.1, forward strand.
GCGGGCTCACTGCGGTCTATCAGAGCCAGGACCCGATGATCAAGCTGGCCCTCCTCGTCGACCCGGTCTCGCGCGGCCTGCGGGCCCGATACGAGGACCAGGTCGACGCCGTCGAGACGCGCAACGGCACTCGCATCGCCCAGGCCATGTTCAAGCTCGAAGGGACGTCCATTCCGCCCGATGCCACGGGCACGCTGCGCCTCAGCTTCGGGGCGGTCAAAGGCTACGTCGAAAACGGCCGGAAGGTCGCCTTCCAGACGACCTTCGCGGGCCTCTACGACAAGTCGGCCAAGGCCGGGAACAAGGATCCTTACGAGCTGCCCGCGCGCTTCATCACCAAGAAGCCGGCGGTCAACCTGGCGACGCCCGTCGATTTCGTCTCGACGGCTGACTCGATCGGCGGGAACTCCGGCTCGCCCCTGGTCAACCGGAAGGGCGAGTTCGTCGGCGTCCTCTTTGACGGCAACATCCAGTCGCTGCCGACCCGGTTCGTCTACGAGGATACGATCTCTCGATCGGTGATGGTCCACGGCCAAGGCATCATCGAGGCCCTGCTCAAGATCTACGACGCGAAACCGCTCGTCGACGAGATCCTGGGCCGGAAATAGGCCGGAGCCCGGCTCAGTAGATGACCTTGTCCTCGCCGAGCTTGGCGATGCGATTATCGAGCCAAGCCATGATCAGGGCGTGCCGGGCCATGGTCGCCGCGATCTCCTCGTCAGTCAGGTAATCGCCCACGATCGCCCGGAGCGACTCGGCGGTCAGGGCCTTGAGGGCCTCATAGAAGGGCCGGGGCAGCGTCTCCATGATGAACTTGGGGTTCTCTTTGTTCTTCTCGTCGTAGATCAGTTCGGTCTTCGCCTTCTTGGCCGTTCCGAACGTTCGGGAATGATCGATGAGGATCATCCGCCAGTCCTCCATAAAGAGATAGTTCCTCTGGTGACGGTCGACGTTGTAGATCAGATTGTCGAAGGCCCGTTGGAGGCACAGCTCGCGGGCAAAATACAGGGCCTTGATCCCCGGCGGACTGAGCTTCTTCTTGTAAATGGTCTCCAGGTTGTTCCAGTAATCGACCCACAGCTGGCAGGACCCCCGGTTGCCCTGGAATTCCCGTTCGACGGTCGGCGGGACCATGTTCAAGCCGAGCGCCCGGCTTAGGCGATAAGCGGCGATCTCGCCTTTCCACGTCTCCTTGAACCCTTTGACCCTCTCCCCATAAATGTCTTTAAAGAGGGCCTTGTGCTTGACCCCGTCTTTCTCGAGCGTCAGCTCCCAGGGATTGGTCACGGACAGTTCTCCGGTGAGCTGTTTCTGGGCCACGACCTTGGCCGTCTTGAGGAAATCCTCCCACTTGTCGTAATCGGCCACTATGCCCGGATCGAGCTGGGCCAGGAGCCGGCTGCCTATCCCCAAGCAGGCCACCGCCAACAACACGAGAACAGCTTTCTTCATGTTCGTCCCCTCCCCGGAATCGGAATGCCTTCTGGCCCCGAGTGTAGGCCCGAAAACAGGCCTTGTCAACTGGCTCCCGCGATTGACTTCGGGACGTCATTCTGATAAATAATGATAAATGTATAAGTGGATTTCCCGCAAGCTGTTCGGTTCCGAGAACGACCGAACCCTCAAGAGAATCACGCCTCTCGTTCCCGTCATCAACGGCCTTGAACCCCGCATCCAGGCGTTGACGGACGGGGAGCTCCGGGCCAAGACGGCCGAGTTCAAGGAAAAGCTGGCCCAGGGCGCCTCGCCCGAGGACATCCTGCCCGAGGCCTTCGCCGTCGTCCGGGAGGCCTCCATGCGGACGACAAAGATGCGCCACTTCGACGTCCAGCTCATCGGCGGCGCCGTCCTCCACCAGGGCAAGATCGCCGAGATGAAGACGGGCGAAGGAAAAACGCTCGTCGCCACCCTGCCGGCCTATCTCAACGCCCTGTCCGGCAAAGGCGTGCACATCGTCACGGTCAACGATTACCTGGCCAAGCGCGACACGGAGTGGATGGGCGCCATCTACCGCTTCCTGGGCCTGACCGTGGGGACGATCCAGCACGACCTCGGCGACGCCGACCGCTACACGGCCTACCGGGCCGACATCACCTACGGCACGAACAACGAGTTCGGCTTCGACTATCTCCGCGACAACATGAAGTTCCGCCTGGCCGACCTGGCCCAGCGCGAATTCAACTACGCCATCGTCGACGAGGTCGACAGCATCCTCATCGACGAGGCCCGGACGCCGCTCATCATCTCCGGCCCGACCAACGAGTCGACCCAGCTCTACACCCAGGTCGACGGGCTCGTCCGACGCCTCCAGAAGGACAAGCACTTCACGCTCGACGAGAAGAGCCGGACCGTCTCCATCCAGGAGCCCGGCGTGGCCGAGGCCGAGCGGGTCCTCGGGGTCACGAACCTCTACGACCTGGCCAACATGGAATATGTCCACGCCATCAACACGGCCCTCAAGGCCCATCACCTCTTCAAGCGGGACGTCGACTACATGATCCAGGACGGCAAGGTCGTCATCGTCGACGAGTTCACCGGCCGGCTCATGCCGGGCCGCCGCTACAGCGACGGGCTCCACCAGGCCCTCGAAGCCAAGGAGCGGGTCAAGGTCGAGGAAGAGAACCAGACCCTGGCCTCGGTCACCTTCCAGAACTACTTCCGCATGTACAAGAAGCTGGCCGGGATGACGGGCACCGCGGCGACCGAGGCAACGGAGTTCGGCCACATCTACGGCCTCGACGTCATCGAGATCCCGACCAACATGCCCCTCATCCGGCTGGAGAACCCGGATGTCATCTTCCGGACGGGCGACGAGAAGTGGAACGCCGTCGTCGAGGAGATCACCGATCTCAACAAGCGGGGCCGCCCCGTCCTCGTCGGCACGATCTCGATCGAGAAGTCCGAGCACCTGAGCACGCTCCTCCGCCGCAAGAACGTCCGTCACGTCGTCCTCAACGCCAAATACCACGAACAGGAGGCCTCGATCATCGCCCAGGCGGGCCGCATCGGCGCCGTGACCATCGCCACGAACATGGCTGGCCGCGGCGTCGACATCCTCCTCGGCGGCAACCCCGAATACCTGGCCCGGGAGCAGCTCAAGAAGAGCGGCGTCGATCCGGCCAAGATCACGCCGGAGCAGTACGAGGCCCAGTACGAGAAGGCCCTCCCGGAGGTCACGGCGATCACGCAGAAGGAGCACGAGGCCGTCGTCGCCCTCGAAGGCCTCCACGTCCTCGGCACGGAGCGCCACGAGGCCCGGCGCATCGACAACCAGCTCCGCGGCCGCGCCGGCCGCCAGGGCGACCCCGGCTCGTCCCGCTTCTATCTCTCGCTCGAGGACGACCTCATGCGCATCTTCGGCAGCGAGCGCATCTCGGGGCTCATGGCCCGGATCGGCATGGGGGACGGCGTGCCCATCGAGCACAACATGATCACCCGGGCCATCGAGCGCGCCCAGAAGCAGGTCGAAGGCCAGAACTTCACCGTCCGCAAGCACCTGCTCGAATACGACGACGTCATGAACAAGCAGAGGGAGACGATCTACGGCCAGAGGCGCAAGATCCTCAATGGCGAGGACCAGCACCAGTACTTCCTCGGCCTCATCGATAACCTCGTCGACTGGATGCTCGACACCCACGCCAACAAGGACACGTCGCCCGAGGAATGGGACCACGAGGGCCTGCGCAAGGCCATCCTGGCCCAGTTCGGGCTGGACATCGAGACGCTCGGCATCGCCTGGGACACCGTCACCCACGACAAGCTCCGAGAGACCCTCGTCATGGGGCTCGTCGCCGTTTACGAGGCCAAAGAGCGACAGCTCGGCCCGTTCATGCGGGAGTTCGAGCGAATGATCCTCCTCCAGGTCATCGATTCGCAATGGAAGGACCACCTGCTCGAGATGGACCATCTCAAGGAGGGCATCGGCCTGCGCGGCTACGGCCAGAAGGACCCGCTGATCGAATACAAGAAAGAGGGCTTCGAGATGTTCCAGTCCATGCTCGACCGGATCGAGGAGGACGCCGTGCGCTACCTCTTCCTCATCCAGCCGGTCATCGACCAGCCCGCGCCGGTCCGGCGCGAAACGCCGGTCTATTACCAGCAGCCCACGGGGCCGTCGGGCCAACGCTCCAAGCAGGCCCGGGCCATGATCCCGGGCAAGCGCCACAAGCACTGATCCGGGAGCCAAGGAGGAGCCATGCTCGACGAAAAGATCCGGGAGGCGCTAACCTTCGACGATGTTCTCATCCTGCCGGCCAAATCCGATGTCGTGCCCGCGGCGGCCTCGGTCGCGACCCGGTTAAGCCGCCACATCAGCCTGAACATCCCCGTCGTCAGCGCGGCCATGGACACCGTGACGACCTCGCGGATGGCCATCGCTCTCTCCCAGCAGGGCGGCATCGGCATCATCCACCGCAACCTGTCGATCGAGGGCCAGGCCGAGGAAGTCGACAAGGTCAAGCGCCACGAGAGCGGCATGGTCGTCGAGCCCATCACCCTCCGGCCCCAGGACCGGATAGCCCGGGCCCTCGAGGTCATGAAGGAGCATCACATCTCCGGCCTGCCCATCACGGACGAAGCGAACAAGCTCGTCGGCATCCTGACCAACCGCGATATCCGTTTCGAGAGCCGCCTCAACCTGCCGATCGAGAAGATCATGACCCGCAAGCTCGTCACCGTCCCCGTCGGGACCTCGCTGGCGGACGCCGAGAAGGTCTTCCACGAGCACAAAATCGAGAAGCTCCTCGTCGTCGACGACGGCTACCACCTCAAGGGCCTGATCACCTACAAGGACATCCTCAAGCGGATCCAGTACCCTGATGCGGCCAAGGACAGTCTGGGCCGGCTGCGTGTCGGCGCGGCGGTCGGCGTCGGCGCGGACTTCCTCGACCGGGCCCGGGCCCTCGTCACGGCCAAGTGCGACGTCCTCGTCGTCGACAACGCCCACGGCCACTCCCAGAGGGTCCTCGACACCGTCCGGTCCCTCCGGAAGGAGTTCCCCTCCCAGGAGCTCATAGCGGGGAACATCGGCACCGCCCGCGCAGCCGAGGAGCTCATTGACTGTGGGGTCGATGCCGTCAAGGTCGGCGTCGGGCCGGGCTCCATCTGTACGACCCGGATCATCACCGGGGCGGGCATCCCCCAGATTACAGCCGTCGCTGACGTCTACGAGATCACGCGCAAGGCGGGCGTCCCGCTCGTCGCCGACGGCGGCATCAAGTATTCCGGCGACATCACCAAGGCCATCGCGGCCGGAGCGGATTCGATCATGTTGGGTAACCTTCTGGCCGGGACCGACGAGGCGCCGGGCGAGGTCGTCATGTACCAGGGCCGGGCCTATAAGCGCTACCGCGGCATGGGCTCGATCGCGGTCATGAAGGAAGGCAAGAGCAGCGACCGTTATCAGCAGGATGGGCAGACGAACGTGAGCAAGCTCGTCCCCGAAGGCATCGAGGGGCAGGTGCCCTACAAGGGCAGCACGACGTTCATCGTCCAGATGCTCGTCGGCGGGCTCAAGGCAGGCATGGGCTATGCCGGCTGCCGGACGATCGAGGAGCTCAAGACCAAGGCCCGCTTCATCAAGATCACCCAGGCCTCCCTCAAGGAGGGCCACGTCCACGACGTGGTTATCACCCAGGAGGCTCCGAACTACCACCTCGATTGATAAGGGGGCGGACGATGTCCGGCTATCTGATCAAGACGCTGCTGGCGTTCCTGCTGCTGGGGGCGGCCTTCACGGCCTTCCTGAGCATGATGGCCCGTTTCGGCCGGCCGGGCGACGAAGCCCGGTCGAATAGGCTGCGCCGGCTCCATAAGACCGCCGGCTATGTCTACATCGCGCTCGTGGTGCCGCTCGTCGCTTTCGGAGCCGGCTTCCTCGTGGAGATGGGCGACGGGCTGTCCCCTCGGGGGGCGCTGCACTTCGTCCTGGCTGCGATCCTCATCGCCGTCCTCTTGCTCAAGTTCCTGACGGTCAAGACCTACAGGCAGATGCTGCGGTACGCGCCGGGCCTGGGCATGACCCTGTTCTCCCTGACCTTGGTCATCTTCCTGATCACGGCGGGATATTTCATCCTGGTCTCGGCCGCCGGCAAGTAGGCGGGACGTCCCTCTCCGCCCGTCTTCGAGCGGGGGCCCCCGTTAGGGGCGGTCCCCAAGCCCGGCGCCGGCGGAGTTCAGGAACTGCCGGCGTTCCATGTCATTCCTGGTGAAGAAGCACGGGGTTCGCGAGCCATTCCAGAAGCTCGCGGTGGTCGACCAGGCGCACCTCGGGCTTCGCCAGGGCGTACGCCAGGAACGCTTCGACCGCGGCCCGGCGGGCGCGGATGAGGTCGGGAGCGGTCTTCCCGTCCCGCCGGATCGTGTACAGCTCGCTGTGGAAGCCGATGGTCATGGGGCTGCGGTTCCCGTCAAGATGGAGGTCGAGCGTGTACTTCAAGGTGGCCAGAAATTCGGCCGGGGTCATGGCGTACTCGTTCCAGAGGTTCCAGTCCATGCCCGTGATCTCGCCGTTCTCGGCCCGGAAATAATCCTGTCTCTTCGCCAACGCCGCCCGGAAGCCGGCCGGGACCCCGTAGCGCTCGCACGCGCCGTCGGGCGGCGCGACGAAGTTGCCGAGCGGGATCTCCCAGAAGCCCGGATGAGAGGCGATCGGCGGGTTCTGGGCCGGGATCCCCACGTCCAGCGTATAGGGCCAGGGAAAGTCTCCCGGATGAGGGCCGAGCCCGGGACCTTCCTCGATACTCGAATCATAGGTCAACCCCATGCGGACAGCGGCTGTCATGCCGTTGTCGGCCGGCTCGATGAAGGGTGCGCGGAAGCCGATGAGCGCCTGGCGGGGAATGCCGAGACCTGTTGAGGGATCGGGTTTTTCGGAGGTCTCCGCGGGATCATACGGGTGGGTCAGGATCTCGATCGAACGCCGCATCTCGTCTTCCCACTGGGCGACGGTGAAGGGGCGTCCGTGGGGGTGCGAGTGAGTATGGACAGCGATCTCGTGGCCGCGTTCGAACGCCTCCCGCCAGGCCCGTTTGACCAGCACCGGATCGTCGCCGACGCCGTAGCCGCCGGAATGCGGATTGGGCACGTCCGGCACGATGAACCGGGTATTGACGAAGAACGTGTAGTGGGGCGAGGCCCCGTCGCAGATGCGCGCGTCACCCGAGCCGGCCGGATTCCTGAGCCCGGCGAAGAGCTCCGTGAAATAGTGAAGCCCCCCCTCGTGCGGCGAGCCGGCGAGTCCCGAGTAGCCGTTGTCGTCGGAGGAAACGCAGACGAACTGCGGCGTCCGTGAGGGCTTGCCCCATTCCCGGCCCGGCCGGTCGACCCGGAAGCGGACCAGGCGAGTGTGTTCGACTTCGGTCACATAGACCGTCCGGCCGTCCTGGCCGCCGAAGCACAGGTTCGAGGGCTTGCTCCCGAGGACGTCGATCTCGCGGAGGATCCGGCCTTTCGGGGACAGCTTGACGACCGTGCCCTTCCCGTGACGCGTGACGTAAAGGTTGCCGTCGGCGTCGCAGCGCATGCCGTCGAGGCCGAAGTCCTGGAAGGACGCGACAAGCCGCTTGTCCGCGAGTCCGCCGTCCGGCAGGATGGCGAAAGCCCAGATCTTCCTTTGGGCGCTCTCGTTGACGTAGAGCGTCCGGCCGTCGGGGCTGACTTCGATGCCGTTCGTCGTTCCCATGTCGGCGGCGGCGCGGGTCATGCGGCCCCGGGCATCGATCCGCCAGACCTGACCCGTCCCCGCCTGCCAATTCGGGTCGCTCGCGTAAAGAACCCCGTCCGGCGATAGAGCGAGGTCATTCGGTTGGTTCATCGCCGGCTCGTGGGCGAAAACGCGGACGAATCGTGTCGCCGGGTCGACCATCAGGATGTTGTGGCCCGTATAGTCGGCGACAAAGAGGGCGCCCGTCGGGCCGACGCGGATGCCGTTGCCGACGCTCCCCTCCGGAAGGCCGGCGAAGAGCTCGGCCCGGCCGTCCGGGTTCACCCGGCCGATCGTCCCCTGCCGGGCATAGCCGGCCGCATAGACGTTTCCCGCCGCGTCACAGGCCGGGCCTTCGATGCCGGCCGTGAACTGACCCTCGGCGGTCAAGGGAGAGACGATGAACAAGCCTTCGGCAGGCTCTGAAGACTTGCGGCAGGCCCCCGACAAAAGGAGGGCGGCCAAAGCCGCGAGCGGCAGGCCGATGGAGCGGGCCCGCCGCGCTCGATTCATTTGACTTCGGATGGCTGTCTCCTCAAACGTTGAGCCGGAGGTTGTCGATGAGACGGGTCGCGCCGAAGAAAACGGCCAGCGCCACCAAGACCTCGCCGTGGATCTCGGCGACGGGCTCGAGCGTCTCCGGGTCGACAGCTTCGGCGTAGTCGATCCGGGCCAGGGGTTCGGCCTCGAGGATCGAGCGGATGCCGGCGACGAGACGTTCCGCGTCCCGCTCCCCTGCCCCGACCGCCTTCTCCGCCCAGCGGAGGCTCGTTGACAGGACGCGGGCGGCCTTCCGCTCGCCGGGACTGAGATAGGCGTTGCGAGAGCTCAGGGCCAGCCCGTCGGGCTCGCGGACGATGGGGCAGGTCACGACCTCGACGTCGAGGTTGAGATCGGCCGCCATCCGCTTGATGATAAGCACCTGCTGGGCGTCCTTGGCCCCGAAGAACGCGAAGTCCGGGCCGACGATGTCGAAGAGCTTGAGGACGACCGTGGCCACGCCCCGGAAGTGCCCCGGACGGGACCGGCCGCAAAGCCGGTCCTGAAGCCCCTCGATGTCCACGTAAGTCCGGTAACCGGGAGGGTAGATCTCGGAGGCCTCCGGATAGAAGAGGCCATCGATCCCCGCCTCCCTCAGATAGGCCGAATCCTTTCCGAGGTCCCGGGGATATTTCTTGAAATCCTCGTTCGGTCCGAACTGGGTCGGGTTGACGAAGATGCTCACGACGCTGACGTCGGCCCGGCCCCTCGATTCGCGGACGAGGCTGAGATGCCCCTCGTGAAGGTAGCCCATGGTTGGGACCAAGCCGACGCGCTTTCCCTCTCTCCGCCACTCGCGGGCGAGGGCTTTCATCGTCGAGACGGTCTTGATGACTTTCATTTCGGCGTCCGTCCCTTCCGCGAAGCGCTCTTTTTCGGCGCCAGCTCGGCCGCCACCTCGGGCTTGAGATGGTACGACGTCGCGTCGTCAGGGAAGCGGCCTTCCCTCACGTCGGCCGCATAGGCCCGTGCGGCGCCGGCGATCACGCCATGGACGTCGGCGTACTTGCGGACGAACTTGGGCAGGTATCCCGTCGAGAAGCCCAGCATATCGTGGAGGACCAGGACCTGGCCGTCGCAGGCGAGCCCCGCCCCGATGCCGATCGTGGGGATGCGCACGGCCCGGGTGACCTCCGCGGCGACTTCCACGGGCATGGATTCGAGGACGATGGCGAAGGCGCCGGCCTTTTCGAGATGGACCGCGTCGTCGACGATGCGCCGGGCCCCCTCGACGGCCGTTCCCCGGACCCGGTAGCGGCCGAGGTGATGGATGGACTGGGGGGTGAGGCCGACGTGCCCCATGACCGGGATCTCGGCCTCGACCATGGCCTCGACGAGCTTCAGCCGCTTCGCCGAGGCGCCCTCGATCTTGACCGCCGCGGCGCCCGCCTCCTTGAGGAAGCGGGAGGCGTTGCGGATCGTTTCGTCGGTGCTCAGATGGAACGAGAAATAGGGCATGTCGCCGACGACCAGGGCCCGCCGGACCGCGCGGGTCACGGCCCGGGTGTGATGGATCATCTCGTCCATGGTCACGGGCACGGTGTTCTCATAGCCCAGGACGACCATGCCCAGGGAATCCCCGACCAGGATGAGGTCGACGCCGGCCTCGTCGAGGATCTTCGCGGTCGGGTAGTCGTAGGCCGTCAGGCAAACGATCCGGGGACCGGTCGCCTTCCTGGCCTGGAGCGAGGGGATGGTGATCTTATCATCCGGTGTGTTGGCCATCGTCCGTCCTTTCTCCCCACCCCGGTTCGCCCCGAGGTTGAGGTAAAGCCGCATTCCTCGGCGGACTGTCCGGTCCCAGCTCCGCTTCGCGGGGTCCAGGCCGGATCCGTCCGTTTATCCCTTCTTCGGGCCCTTGCCCCCGTAGCTCTGGGGGACGTAGTAAAGCGAGGCTTTCTTCATGTCGCGGAGCTGGTCGAGAAGGTCGAGCACGTCCTCCTCCCGGCCGAAATCGATGTCGTCGGCCTTGACCACGAGCAGGGGCGAGCTCTGGTAGTTGAAGAAAAAGTAATCAAACGCCTCGACGATGTCCTCGAGGTACTTCTCGGAGATGTTCTTTTCGACCGAATCGCCTTCCTTGGCGATGCGCCGGGACAGGGACCCGAGCGAGATCTGGAGGTAGATGACCAAATCGGGCTTGGGGACGCGCTCGGACAGGATGCCGTAGATCTTCTCGTAGACCAGAAGCTCGTCGTCAGAGAGCGTCTGATAGGCGTAGATCTTGTCCTTTTCGAACAGGTAATCGCAGATGATCCTGTCGACGAACAGGTCCCTCTGGAGGAGGCGGACCTGCTGGTTATAGCGGTTGGCCAGGAAGACGAGCTGGGTCAGGAAGGCCGAGCCCTCCCGTTCAGTGTAGAAATCCTTCAGGTAGGGGTTGCCGACGTTGTCGAGGACGACCTTGCCCCCGATCCTCTGGGCCAGGACGTTGGCCAGCTGGGTCTTCCGGGACCGGAAAACGCCCTCGACAGCGATGTGTTTGAACGGGATCTCGAGAGCGCTCTTCATGCCCATCTTGAAAACTGATTAGGTTATAACCGAACTCTGACTGTAAGTCAACGGCCGCGCGCGCCCGGCCGGCTGGGCCTGTCCGCCCTAAGACTGGGCCTTGGGCGGACTCAGGGGGATGACGATCCAAGCGATGATATAGAAGAAAAACATGGGAAAGAAGGCCGTGACCAGGGCTAGTCCCACGGTCAGGAGGCGGATGATGGAAACGTCGGTATCGAAATATTCCGCCAGGCCGCCGCAGACTCCGGCGAGCATTTTCTGGCTGGTCGAACGATAAAGCTTCTTGGCCATGTCGATTCTCCTTTTCAGCGGAGGCACATCACCTCTGTCGTCTATTATACGAGAACGCAGGGCAATTCGCCTTGGAAAATGGGGACGTTTTTCGCCGAGAAAAGCGGAAACGTCCCCATGTCCACCGGGAAGTCCTTGACTCTAAAAGCCCTCACGTTTAGGATGAGGAGGGGATTTTTATCCTCCTCAGAAAGGACGCCATCATGAACGGTTG
>JADGNU010000018.1 GCA_017883305.1 Candidatus Aminicenantota bacterium
GAAGAAAGGATAGCGCATGGGTCACGTCATCGGCATCGACCTCGGCACGACCTATTCTTGCATCGCCTACCTCGAAGGCGGCAAGCCGGTCGTCATCCCCAATCTCGAAGGCCTGCCGACCACCCCGTCGGTCGTGTCGTTCACCGCATCCGGGGAGCGCCTTGTCGGCACGCTGGCCTGGCGCCAGGCCGCGACCAACCCGGCCAACACCTTCTATGCGGTCAAGCGCCTGATCGGCCAGAAATTCGCTTCGGCCGAAATCCAGGAGGCCTTGACGAAGCTGCCTTACGGGCTGAAAGAGGCCCCCAACGGCGACGTCGCCGTCGTCCTGGGCGACAAGACGCTGAGCCCGCCGGAGATCTCGGCGATGGTCCTGGGCTATCTTAAGACCTGCGCCGAATCCTTCTTCGGAGAGCCGGTGACTCAGGCGGTCATCACCGTGCCGGCCCATTTCAACGACGCTCAGCGTCAGGCCACCAAGGACGCCGCCACGATCTGCGGTCTCGAGGTGCAGCGCGTCGTCAACGAGCCAACGGCCGCCGGCCTGGCCTACGGGCTCGATACCAAGAAGAACGGCCTGGCCGCCGTTTACGATCTCGGCGGCGGGACGTTCGATATCACCGTCCTCGAAGCGAGCGACGGCGTCTTCAACGTCCTGGCCACCAACGGCGATTCCTACCTCGGCGGCGAAGATTTCGACAATCGCATCCTCGAATGGCTGGTGACGAGCTTCAAGGCCGAGACGCGGATCGACCTCAGAGCGGACAAGCTGGCCCTCCAGCGGCTGAAAGAGGCGGCGGAGAAAGCCAAGCGGGAGCTGTCCTTCACCGCGGAGACCGAGATCAATCTGCCGTTTATCATCTCGGACAAGGCCAAATCGAATCACATCCGCAAGACGCTCAGCCGGTCGACGTTCGAAGCGATGACGGCCGACCTCGTCGAGCGGACCCTGCCGCACATCGAGCGGGCGCTGGACGACGCGAAGGTGGCCGCCGACCGGATCGACCACGTCATCCTCGTCGGCGGCCAGACGCGAATGCCGCTGGTCAAGGAACGGGTGACCAAGTTCTTCGGCTGCAAACCCGAAGAGAAGGTCGATCCCGATCAGATCGTCGCCATGGGCGCGGCCATCCAATCGGGGATCCTCGACGGCCAGGTTCGCGACCTCGTCCTCCTGCTCGACGTGACGCCGTTCGCCTTGGGCATCGAGACCGAAAACGACGGGTACGAAATGATCATCGAGAGGAACACGACCATCCCGACCCGCAAGGTCAAGGCCTTCACGACCGTGGAGCACAACCAGAGGCGGGTCCGCATTCATGTCCTCCAGGGCGAGGGCTTCCTGGCCTCGTTGAACAAGTCCCTGGCGGTCTTCGAGCTCGTCGGCATCGAGCCGGCCCCGGCCGGCGTGCCCCAGATCGATGTCACCTTCGAGATCAACGCCGACGGCCTGGTCCGTGTCTCGGCCAAGGACAAGGAAACGGGGCTGGGGCAGAAGGTGGAGGTCCGGCCGTCCTCGGGACTCTCGGAGGCGGAGGTGGAAGAGCTCCGACGGAAACAGTCCGGCCTGGGGATGGCCGCAAAGGGCGCGAATGGCTGATAAGGACTATTACAGGGTCCTGGGCGTGCCGCGGGACGCGCCGCCCGAAGACATCAAGAAGGCCTATCGGCAGATGGCCCTTAGGCACCATCCCGATCGCAATCCCGGTAGCCAAGAGGCGGAGGAGAAGTTCAAGGAGGCGGCCGAAGCCTACAGCGTCCTGGCCGATCCCGAAAAGAGGTCCGTATACGACCGCTTCGGGAGCGACGGCCTGCGGGGCCAGGGATTCTCCGGTTTCGACTCGTCCGTCTTCGAGGATTTCGAGGACATCCTGGGAAACTTCTTCGGGTTCAGCATCGGCGATCTCTTCGGCGGCCGGGAGCGCGGCCGCGGCGGGGCCCGGCGAAGCCGGGGGCGAGATCTGGCCCTCGAGGTCGAGATCGGCCTCGAGGAGGCCGCCGCCGGCGTCGAGAAGGAGATCAAGCTCAACCGCGCCGAGACCTGTTCCGCCTGCCGCGGCTCGAAGCGAAAGCCCGGGACTCAGCCGTCCGCTTGCCCGGCGTGCGGCGGGCGGGGACAGGTCCGCTTCCAGCAGGGCTTTTTCACCATGGCCAGGACCTGCCCGCGGTGCCAGGGGGCCGGCGAGATCAACGCCTCGCCGTGCGAATCCTGCCAGGGCAAGGGCCATGTCCGGGAGAAGCGGGCCCTCAAGGTCCGCATCCCGGCCGGCGTCGAGGAGGGCTCGCGTCTGAGGCTCATCGGGGAAGGCGAGGCCGGCGACGAAGGCATGCCGGCCGGCGACCTCTATGTCGTCACGCGCGTCCGCAAGCATCCTTTCTTCGACCGCCAAGGGAACGACCTCGTATGCGAGATCGCCGTGTCATTCACCCAGGCCGCACTCGGCGCCCGGGTGGAGATCCCCACCCTCGAGGGGAACGAGATCCTCAAGGTCCCGCCCGGGACGCAGCCTGGCGATACGATCCGGCTCAAGGGGAAGGGCGTCCAGGACATCTCCGGGCGGCGCAAGGGCGATCTCTTCGTCAAGGTCCTCGTCCGGACGCCGGCGAACCTGTCCAAGGACCAGAAGACGCTGCTCGCCAAGCTGGCCGAACTCCGCGGGGAAGACATCGAGACGATCGACAAGTCCGTCGTCCACAAGCTGAAGAACATCCTGCAATGAGATCTCGATAAGCGTGACCGCCAACCAGTTTTACGTCCCCCTGATCGCCGAAGGCGCGGAGAGGATCGTCCTCCAGGGTGAAGAACACCGCCATCTGGCCCGGGCGGCCCGGGTCCGCCCCGGCGAAGAGATCTGGCTCTTCGACGGCCGCGGCCGCCGCTGCCATGCGCGCGTCGAAAAGGTCACCGGGGACAGGACCGATGTCCTTGTTCTGGGGACCGAAGAGCCGGAAGATCTGCGGACGAAGATCGCCCTGGCGGCCTGCCTCGTCGAGTCGAAGAAGCTCGAGACGATCCTCGAAAAGGCCGCCGAGCTGGGCTGTTCCGACTTCATCCCTGTCATCAGCGTGCGGTCCCTCAGGGCCTCAGGGGAGAGGACCGACCGCAAGCTCGAACGCTGGCGGAGGATCGCCCGGGAGGCGGCGAAACAGTGCAAGTCGAGACTCCTGACGGAGGTCCATCCGCCCCGCTCGCTCAAGGAGCTCCTTCGCGACCCCGGGGCTGAGAGGCGGCTCTTTCTGAGCGAGCATGGCGGGCGTCCTCTCAAGGACATCCTGACCGCTCCGGTCCCGAAGGCGGAGGGCGCCCCGGCCCGGGTCCTGCTCCTCGTCGGGCCAAAGGGCGGCTGGACGGCGGGAGAGGAACGGGACATCCGTCAGGCCGGGTTCGAGGCCGTGTCCCTCGGCCGCCGCATCCTGAGGGCCGAAACGGCCGCTCTGGCCGGGACGGCCATGATCGCCCTTTTCTGGAACGAGTGACATGTTCCTTCAAGGACAGAAAGTCGGGAAATACGAGATCATCCGGTCTCTCGGCAGCGGAGGGTTCGGCTCGGTCTACCTGGCCAAGGACACCTGGCTCGATATCAAGGTGGCCATCAAAGTCCCCCACAAGCAGTCGGCGGAGCTCTACAAGCTTCTCAAGGAGCCGCGCCTGCAGGCGGCCCTCAGCCACCCGAATATCGTCCGCATGCTGGCCGCGGAAAAGGAAAAGAACATCTTCTTCATGGTCATGGAGTACATCAAGGGCCCGACCCTGGAGAAGATCCTGGAGAAGGAGCGCATCCTCGGGACGGATCAGGCGATCGGTTTCATCAAGCAGATCTCCTACGGCGTCGACCACGCCCACAAAGCCAAGATCATCCACCGCGACCTGCGGCCCTCGAACATCATCGTCTCCGAGGACGGCACGGCCAAGATCACCGACTTCGGGACATCGGCCTGGCTCAACGTCGTGCCCTACGCATCGACGAGGATCGGCTCGCCCCCGTACATGGCCCCCGAGCAGTTCATGGGCAAGGCCTCATACGCGGCGGACCTGTATTCGCTCGGCTGCATCTTTTACGAGATGATCATCGGCCGGCCGCCCATCTTCGATCCCGACCCGTTCAAGATCCTGGAGAAGGCCCAGCAGGGGAAAATCACGCCGCCGCGGATCAGGAACGGCCGCATTCCGAGGGAGATCGACGCCATCATCATGCGGGCCCTGGCGCCCAAAGTCGAGGACCGCTACCAGAGCGCCTCGGAGATCATCCGCGATCTGACGCTCTTTAAGGGCAAGACGCCCAAGACCTCGGAGATCGACGATATCATGCTCCGGATCAAGGCCCGGGAGCAGAAGACGACGGCCCTGTGCCGGAACTGCCGCCGGCCTCTTCCCCCCAAGTCGCGCGCCTGCCCGCATTGCGGCGAAATGGTCTGATTTCCCCCCTGGAGGCGATTGACTTCGCCGCCGGGGATGAGATACGATGAGGGCACGAAAGTTGCGCCTGTGCATGCGGATCAAGGAGCGCCGATGAGCCCGTTTTCCGAATCGAGCCTGGTCTGGAAGAACGGCCAGCTGATCCCCTGGAAAGACGCCACGATCCATCTGGCCTCGCACGTCGTCCACTACGGCAGCTGCCTTTTCGAGGGCTTGCGGGCCTATGAGACGCCCAAGGGGACGGCCATCTTCCGGCTCAAGGAGCACACCCGGCGGCTGTACAATTCGTGCAAGATCTACCGGATGGAGGTCCCTTATACCCAGGACGAGTTCAACAAGGCGGTCGTCGATTGCGTCCGGGCCAACAAGCTCCCGGCCTGCTACATCCGGCCCATCATCTACCGCGGCTACAGTATGCTCGGCGTCAATCCCTTCCCCAACCCCGTCGATTGCGCCGTCATGGTCTGGGAATGGGGCAAGTACCTGGGCCCGGAGGCCTTGGAAAGCGGCATCGACGCCTGCGTCTCCTCCTGGAGCCGCATGGCCCCGAACACCTTTCCCGCTCTGGCCAAGGCCGGGGCCAACTACATGAACTCCCAGCTCATCAAGATGGAAGCCCTGCTCGACGGCTACGAGGAGGGCATCGCCCTCAACATCCGCGGCCACGTCAGCGAGGGGAGCGGCGAGAACATCTTTCTCGTCATCGACGGCACCGTCCTGACGCCGCCGCTGTCGTCCTCGGTCCTGCCCGGCATCACCCGGGACTCGGTCATGACGCTTTTCCGCGATATGGGCGTCCGCGTCGTCGAAGAGACCATCCCCCGGGAGATGCTCTATGTCGCCGACGAGGTCTTCTTCACCGGCTCCGCCGCCGAGGTCACCCCCATCCGGTCGATCGACAAGATCACCATCGGCTCCGGCAAGCGCGGCCCCCTGACCGAAAAGGTCCAGAAGGCCTTTTTCGAGGTCATCGACGGCAAGCGGGCGGACACCCGCGGTTGGCTGACGTTCGTTTGAGACCGTTCACGAGGAGGTTCTCATGGTCATCGATGAATTCCTGAAGATCGCGATCGAACGGGACGCCTCGGACCTTCACTTCAAGGCCGGCAACAACCCCATGATCCGCGTCCACGGGACGCTCACGCCGCTGACCGGTTACCCGCGACTGACGGCGCCCGACTGCGAGGAGCTGGCCAACCAGCTGATGACCGAGTTCCAGAAGAAGCGGCTGGCCGAGGACCTCGACATCGACCTGGCCTACAGCCTGCCGGGCTTCGGCCGCTTCCGCGGCAGCATCTACCGCCAGCGCGGCTCCTTGGCTATCGCCCTGCGCATCATCCCGCTCGAGATCAAGACCATCCGGCAGCTGCTGCTGCCCGAGGTCCTGGAGAAGGTCGCCTTCTACCAGCGCGGCCTCGTCCTGGTCACCGGGACGACCGGCAGCGGCAAGACGACGAGCCTGGCCGCCATGGTCGATTATATCAACACCTTCCGGCGCGAGAACATCATCACCGTCGAGGACCCGATCGAGTACCTCCATAAGGACAAGAAGAGCACCATCAGCCAGCGCGAGGTCGGCATGGACGTGACCAGCTTCGCCCGCGGCCTGCGCGGCTGCCTCCGCGAGGACCCCGACGTCATCCTCGTCGGCGAGATGCGCGACCTGGACACGATCGACACGGCCCTCCTGGCCGCCGAGACGGGGCACCTCGTCCTGAGCACGCTCCACACCCTCGATGCGCCCGAGAGCGTCAACCGCATCATCTCCGTCTTCGCCCCGCACCATCAGCGACAGGTCCGCCTCCAGCTGGCGTCGATCCTCAAGGCCATCATCTCCATGCGCCTCATCCCGCGGATGGACGGCCAGGGCCGCGTCCCGGCCGTCGAGGTCATGATCGCGACGCCGTACATCCAGGAGTGCATCGCGGAGAAGGACAAGACCATGCTCATCCGTGACGCCATCGCCTCCGGCGTCTCTCAGTACGGCATGCAGACCTTCGACCAGTCCATCTACCAGCTCTACCGCGACGGCTACATCTCCTTCGAGCAGGGGATGAAGTACTCCTCCAACCCCGACAACTTCAAGCTCCGTATCATGGGCATCCAGTCGACCGTCGACATCGCCACCGAGGAGATGGAGAAGGGCATGACCAAGGTCGAGCGGGCCGAAGGGGGACCTGAAGAAGAGCCTCAATGAAGGCCCAGCGCGTCCGCGAGACCTTCCTCCAATACTTCGCCGAACGCGGCCACAAGATCGTCCGGAGCTCGCCGCTCCTGCCCAAGGACGACCCGACCATCCTGTTCACCAACGCCGGGATGAACCAGTTCAAGAACGTCTTCCTGGGGCTCGAAAAGCGGGGCTACGCGCGGGCGGCGACGGTCCAGAAGTGCATGCGCGTCAGCGGCAAGCACAACGACCTCGAGACCGTCGGCCGGACGGCCAAGCACCACACCTTCTTCGAGATGCTCGGCAATTTCTCCTTCGGCGACTATTTCAAGAGGGAGGCCATCGCCTACGCCTGGGAGCTCATCACGGGCGTCTTCGGCCTGCCCCAGGACCGCCTCTACGCCACCGTCTATCTCGACGACGACGAGGCCTTCCGCCTCTGGGCCGACGAGATCGGCGTCCCGAAAGCGCGGATCTTCCGCTTCGGGAAAAAGGACAACTTCTGGGCCATGGGCGACACCGGCCCGTGCGGGCCCTGTTCCGAGATCCACTACGATCTCGGCGAGGACATCGAGGCCGGCGACCCCTACGCTCTGATCGAAAAAGGGAGCGACCGCTTCGTCGAGCTCTGGAACCTCGTCTTCATGGAGTTCGACCAGGGCGCGGACGGTGTGCTCCGGCCGCTGCCCTCGCCGTCGATCGACACGGGCATGGGCCTCGAGCGCATCACCGCCGTCGTCCAGGGCCAGCGCAGCAACTTCGACACGGACCTGTTCCTGCCTCTCATCGAGAGCGCCTGCGCCATGGCCCGGCGCGAGTACCCGGCCGGCGACGAGGGCGATGTCTCGGTCCGGATCATCGCCGACCACATCCGGGCGGTGACGTTCCTCATCGGCGACGGGGTCTCGCCGGCCAACGACGGCCGCGGCTATGTCCTGCGGCGGATCATCCGGCGGGCCTTTCGCCAGGGCAACCTGATCGGCATCGACCGGCCGTTCCTGTTCGAGCTCGTGGGACGCGTCGCGGATGTCATGAAGGAGGCCTACCCCGAGCTCCTCGGCTCGGTCGAGTACATCTCCAAGGTCTGCCTGGCCGAGGAAGAGCGTTTCGCCCATACGCTGTCTTCGGGCCTCCGGTCCTTCGACCAGGTCGTCCGTGAAACTCGGGACGAGGGAGGCGCGGTCCTCCCCGGCGATAAGGTCTTCAAGCTCTACGACACCTTCGGGTTCCCGCTCGACCTGTCGCAGGAGCTGGCCCGGGAAAAGGCGCTGTCGGTCGACGAGGCCGGCTTCGCCCGCGAGCTCGAGGAGCAGAAGCAGCGGGCCCGGCTGTCCTGGAAGGGTGAGGCTAAGCGGCGCGAGAAGCAGATCTACCAGGAGTTCAAGGCCCTCAAGGTCCGCTCCTGCGTACACGAGATGACCGAAGTCCCGGACGTGCGCGTCATCGGCCTGGTCAGGGACGGCCGGCGGGTCGATGTCCTGCGGGCGGGGGAGACCGGCGAGGCCATTCTCGACGAGACGCCCTTCTATGCCGAGGCCGGCGGCCAGGTCGGCGATACGGGAACGCTCAAGGGCGCGACCGTGTCCGCCCTCGTCGAAAACGTGTCCTTCGCGACACCCGAGCTCATCGTCCATGGCGCTAAGGTCCTCTCCGGCGAGCTCCGCGAGGGCGACCGCGTCGACGCCGTTCCGGATCTCGTCCGCCGGCAGGCGATCTCGAACAACCATACGGCGACCCACCTCCTCCACGCGGCGTTGAGACAGGTCCTGGGTGACCACGTCAAGCAGGCCGGCTCGCTCGTCTCCCCGGAGCGGCTGCGCTTCGATTTCACGCATTTCGCGGCCATGACGCGCGAGGAAGTCCGGCGGGTCGAGGAGATCGTCAATGCCAGGATCCGGGACGACATCGCCATCACGACCCGCGTGACCTCCCTCGACGAGGGCATCCGCGAAGGGGCCATGGCCATTTTCGAGGAGAAATACGGCGAATCGGTCCGGGTCGTCGGCATCGGCGATTTCAGCAAGGAGCTCTGCGGCGGCGTCCACATCCGGGCCACGGGTCAGATCGGCCTGTTTAAGATCGTTTCCGAGATGAGCGTCGCCGCCGGAATGCGCCGCATCGAGGCGGTGACGGGAGAGGCGGCCTACCGCTACGTCCGGGAGCTCGAGGACACCCTCTCCGGCATGGAACTAAGCCTGGGTGTCGGGCGCAAGGACCTCCCGGCGAGGATCGAAAAGCTCCAGGCCCATGTCGACGATCTCGAGAAGGACATAAGAGAACTTCGGAAGAAGATGATCGCGGGAGCGGGTGGCATCGCTTCGGGTGAGAAGTCCGGCGCTCCGGCTATTGTCGATAAGATCAAGGGCATCGCCCTCCATGTCCAGAGGATGGACGGGCTGACCATGGCCGAGCTCCGGGACGCGGCCGATGCCCTGAAAAACAAGCTGAAGAGCGGTGTCGTCGTCCTCGGCGGGATCAGCGGGGACAAAGCCCTGGTGGTCGTCAGCGTGACCAAGGATGTGGCCGGCCGCGTGCCGGCCAACGCCCTGGTCAAGGAGCTGGCCCCGACGATCGGCGGCGGGGGAGGGGGGCGTCCCGATTTCGCCCAGTCCGGCGGCCCGGGCACCGGCGAGCTCGAAAAAGCCCTGGGGCTCATCCCCGGCCTCATAGAACGCCTGGCCGCCTAACCCCGGCATTCACCCCTTGCGGGGATTGCCAACGAGACCGCTTTTTGTCAAGATAGGGCCGACCTGTGATGAAGACCATCAAACGGACGTTCGCGGCTTGCCTGCTTCTGGCGCTCGTGCCGAGCCTCATCGCCGCCTCCGCGGCCGATCTGCGCCAGCTCTACCACCCCATCGTCAAGAAGGTCGCCGGGAAGTATCGCATCGACCCCGAGCTCGTCCACATCGTCATCCGGGCCGAGTCCAATTACGATGTCTTCGCCATCTCCTCGGCGGGGGCCATGGGGTTGATGCAGCTGATGCCGACGACGGCGTCCCAGTACGGCGTCAAGAACGTCTTTGACCCGGCCCAGAACATCGAAGGCGGCGTCCGCTATCTCAAAGACTTGGTCCAGCTCTACAAAGGCCAGAAAGACCAGACCAAGCTCGTCCTCGCCGCTTACAACGCTGGCCAGGAAGCGGTCCGGAAGTACAAGGGCGTCCCGCCCTACCCGGAGACAAAAAGCTACATCGCCGGGATCATGAGGAGTTACAAGAAGCCCACGATCACGACGCATAGTCCCTTATACAAGGGATACGATGCGTCCGGAAAATACCTGGTCACCACGGATCCGAGCTTGATCGTGGTCAAAAAGGACTAGGGTCCGAACCCATCGGCCCGCTCAGCGGACGGGTTGGAGGAATCCCTTGATGAGCAGAGTCCGCGGGACGATCTCAAAGGTCGCCGGCAGCCGCCCCAGCTGATCGCCGTCGAGCTCGAGCAGAACCTGTTCGCCATCTCCAGGCCAGGCTTCGACCTTCCGCCCCTTCACGACGGTGACCTTGGGGTGGGTGACATGGCTGCCGTTCATGAGCTTCCAGCCGTGGCGGCAGAATTCCAAAAAGCGAAAGCCCCGGATGAGCACCGCGTCGAACAGACCGTCGTCCAGCTCGGCACCGGGCGCCACCTTCATGCCTTTGCCGAAGATCTTGCCGTTGGCCACCGCGCCGATGAGGTATTCGCCGTCGGGCAGGTCCCGGCCGTCGATGCGGATGCGGACGGACTTGTTCCGGTAGCGGGCCATGGTCGTCACCAGGCACCGGACATAGGAGGTGGCCTTGCGCCTCAGCCGGCGTTCCGTGACCTCGCGGACGACCTCTCCGCCGAGGCCGAAATCGGCGATGTTCAGGAAAAAGCGCTCTTCTTCGGCCCCGCTGTTCGAGGTATAACGGACCCGGCCGACGTCCATGCGCACGGACGGGGCGTCGGTGATGACCTGGAGGGCGCCCTTGAGCCCGGCCGGGATATTCAGGCTTCGGACGAGGTCGCAGCCTGTTCCGGACGGGACGACGCCGAGCGTGGCCTCGGGATTGATGATCCGGCGGTCCTCGTAGAAGCCGTTGGCGATCTCGTTCATCGTGCCGTCGCCGCCGACGCCGATGACCAGCTCGGTGCCGTCCTTGATGGCTTGGCGGGCGATGTCGGTCGCGTGGAGGGGTTGTTCCGTGAACTCGAACTTGAACTCGCGGACGAAGTGCTTTAGGCCCTCGCGGATCTCGCCCCAGCGCTTTCGCGTCCGGCCCCGGTTCGACTCCGGATTGACGATAACCTTGGTCTTAAGCCGCATCGGTGGGTCCAGGCGGAGGCGGCAGCGGCGCAGCCGGCGCGGGCGCTGACGAGGCGGGGGGAAGGCTCTTTTTTCCGAACAGGGATACGCCGATGATACCCCCGAGGGCGCCCATGATGGCGAACACGGCCGCCGAGAAGAACAGGCCCAGGAGCATCCAGCCCGGCGACAGCATGCCGGAGCTGCCGTTAAGGATCTCGTCCAGGCCGGCCGGCATATCGGTGCCCATCGCAGGGAGCCTGTCGAGGATCTTGCGTGCCAGTTCCATGTTGTACTGCTGAAAGGGGATCTTGACGATCGTGTCGACCACAGCGGCGACGATACCGGTGAGCGCCCCGACGACGGCGCCGTCGCCCGCCTTAAGCAGGCCCGGCGTGGCCGCTGCGAGGAGCTTGGCGGCGATAGCGGCGCCGCCGACGACCCAGAGACAGCAGATGCAGTTGCCGGCGCCGATGAACGGCAGCCCCGAAAGGAGCCCGGCGACGGCCCCGGCGATGAGAGCAGGCCGGAGGTATTCGGGTCTTTGCGGGTTCATGGGTCCTCCTTGACAGCCGGCGCCTATTCTATTTTTTCGGGGCGGCAATTTCAAGTGCCCGGGAGTCCCGGCGCTCCTGCCGCGTCCGGAAGAAGTCGACGACGCCGGTGACGAAATAAAAGGGCAGGATGGTCCCCCAGACGAAACCCGTGGCGAAGCGGAGCCCGATCGGGGTCTTCCAGGCCCCGAGGATGCCGCCCGCGGCATCCAGGGCCATCGGCAGGGTCAGGAGGAGGAACAACCGGGCGGGGGGGAGAGCGATCCTCGAAAAACCCCGCACGAGCGGATAAACGATGAGGCCGGCCGCGAACCCGGCATAGATGCCCAGACAGCGGCCGCAGACGGCCAGAGGATGACCGTTCAGGACGAAGCACCGTTCGGGGATCTGATGGCACAGCGGGGCGAATACGGCGTAGATGAATCGAGCCGGACCGGCGGCGCCACGGCCGGCGAGCCAGGGGGCAAGGAAGATGGCCGACAGCCAAACGACCGCGCCGCCCAGGGCGACGAGCCAGACCCTGCGCACGGACCGGGGATCCACAGTGACGGGCACGGCCGTATTTTAGCCGTTCGCCCAACGGATGTCACTCGAAGCCCGCCTCAGGGAATTCCGGAAGCGATTGACAGGGACGGACCTCCTTCGGTAAATTAGGGTCGGCGCATCATGCGCAGTTCCCGATCTTCCGTGGAACAGGAGGACGCGATGACCCGATTCCGCAAAGTTTGCTTTTTCCTGATAATCTCACTCGCGCTGGCCTCGCCCTGGGCCGCCGCCCAGACCGAGGAAGCGAACAACATCCTGGGCCAGGCGGGCGCGAGCGTCCTGGCGCTCGTCAGCTACGGCTCCGACAAGGCCGAGATCCTCAAGGGGTCGGCCTTCGCCCTGGCCGAGGACGTCATCGTCACGGCCTATCATGTCGTCTCCCAAGCCTTCGACGTCGAGGGCCTCAATATCAAGGGCAAGAAGATCAAGCTCGACGGCATCCTCGGGCTCGACAAAGCCCACGACATCGCCCTTCTCAAGCCGAAAGGCAAGGTCCAGGCCCTGCCTGTCGGATCCGTCGAATCCCTGGCCGCGGGGGCCAGGCTCTTCGCGCTGGGCTCCAACGAAGCGGGCCAGGTCGTGATCTCCGAGGGGACTTTTCGCAGGATCGTCGACCTCGGCGCCGCGGGCAAGATCCTCGAGCTGGCGATGCCTGTGCCGGACCAGTTCCGCGGCGGGCCTCTCGTCGACGTCAACGGCCAGCTCGTCGGCATGCTGTTCATCGGAGACCGGGGCCTCAAATTCGGCCTGCCTATCGCCAGCCTCGTCAGCGTCTCCCGGACCGGGAAGGTCACCGAGTTCAAATCCCAGACCCAGGAGAACTATTTCGAGACCGTCGACGGGAACAACTTCGCCGGCCGGGCGGCCATGGGGCTCGACGAGCAGATGACGGCCCGGCTCCACCTGGAGAAGGCGGTCAAGATCAACCCGTCCGACGTCACGGGCGAGATGCTTCTGGCCGATATCTACTCCAGGCAGAGGGATTATACCGAAGCCGTGTCGGCCTACAAGAAAGTGACCCAGCTCGATCCGAACCGGGCCGATGCGTTCTATGGCCTGGGCAACATCCTGCTCAAGCAGACCAAGTACAAGGACGCGGCCGAAGCTCTAGAAAAGGCGGTGGCGCTGGGCTATGCCGGCAAGGAAGTCCAGATGGACCTCGGCGGGGCCTACGAAGCCATCCCGGATTTCGCCAAGGCCGCCGCGGCCTACGAAAAATACATCAGCCTCGGGCCGGCCGACGCCTGGGCCGCCTACCAGCGGCTCGGCATCTGCCGGACGAATCTCGGCGAGTATGACGCGGCCGTCGCCGCCCTCCTCGAAGCCCAGAAGGCCCAGCCCAAGGATCTCAAGGTCCGCGACGCCCTAGCCGTGGCCTACACCAAGGCCGGCCGGCTCGAGGACGCCGAAGCGGTCTATTCGGCCATGGCCGAGATCAATCCCCCCGAGGCCAAGAAGTACTATACCCAGGTCTTCCAGATGTACGACGGCGCGGGGAAGTTCGACAAGGCCGTCACGCCGTTAAAGAAGATCATCGAGCTCGACCCCAAGAACGAGACGAACTTTTACTACC
This sequence comes from Candidatus Aminicenantota bacterium, assembly GCA_017883305.1. Classification (GTDB taxonomy): domain Bacteria; phylum Acidobacteriota; class Aminicenantia; order Aminicenantales; family Saccharicenantaceae; genus RBG-16-66-30. The sequence goes on from JADGNU010000018.1 coordinate 13,528, forward strand.
TCGGGATGACCTATTTCAAGGGCCAGCAGTACGACCAGGCCGTGGCCGCGTTCCAGCAGAGCCTGGCGGTCAAGCCGGACTTCCCCCATGCTTGGTACCAGATCGGGTCCTCCTATTTCAACGCCAAGAAGTACAAGGAGGCAGCCGAGGCTTACAAGAAGTACGCCGCGCTCGTCCCCGAAGACGCGTCCGGCTGGCTGAACATCGGCGTGGCCTACAACCAGGCCAAGAACTATGAAGCGGCCCTCGAGCCATTGAAGAAGTGCGTCGAGCTCAAGCCCGACAACGCCGTGGCCTTGGCCAACCTGGCCATCGTCTATATCAACCTCAAGGACAACTACAGCGCCAAGGAGATCTATAACAGGCTCGTGACCCTCGACCCCTCTATGGCCGAGAAGCTGAAAAAATACATCCGTTGACCGGAAACAGCCGGCGGGGCGGCTCCCGAGACATGAAAGGGCAGATGGCGGAATTGGCAGACGCGCTAGGCTTAGGACCTAGTTCCTGATGAAGGAGTGCGGGTTCGAGTCCCGCTCTGCCTACTGACGTCCGGCGCCGCCCGGCCCGGAGCCATAGACCGTCCGAGATCCCAGGACGTGAAAGAGATACATCCATGAACGCACCAGGAAGACAGAGCCGCCTGACCGATCTCAGCCCGAGCCGCAAGGAGATCGAGCTCGAGATCCCCGACGCGGAATTCCACGAGGAATATGAAAAGATCCTCGGCGAGTACGTGGCCAAGGCCAAGCTCGACGGGTTCCGCATCGGCCACGCCCCCCGCGAGCGGGTCAAGGCCCTCTTCGACCACGACATCACCCATGACGTCTATGACGCCCTCATCCCGCGCGTTCTCGAAGAGGAGTTGCGGGCGCTGCGCTTGAACCCGGTCAACGTGCCAGAGCTCAAGGACCTGAAGCACGAAGAAGGTCAGGCCCTGCGGGCCACGGCCGCCTTCGAGGTCCTGCCCGGTTTCGAGCTTCCCGATTACCGGGCCGTCCAGGTCAAAAAGAAACCGGTCGAAGTGTCGGAGGAGGACCTCACCAAGGCGCTCGAGGACATCCGTGCCCGGGCCGCCGAATACGTCCCGGTCGAGGGCAGGGGAGTGGCCGACGGAGATTATGCCGTCGTCGAGATGCAGGGCCGGGACGCCAGGACGAAGCGCCTCCTGCCCGTGGAGAAAGCCGTCGTTCTGGCGGGCCATGCCGAGAACGAGCCCGCCATGAACGAGAAGATCGCAGGCATGACGCCGGGGGAGGAGCGATCCTTCGAGGTGGTTTACCCCAAGGAGCACGCCAACAAGCGGGTGGCCGGCAAGGACATCGTCTACGGCCTCAAGGTCCGCGAGATCAAGGAGAAGAAGCTTCCCCCCCTGGACGACGAATTCGCCAAGAGCTTGGGAGCGTCCGAAGGCCTGGCGGCCCTCAAGGACAAGGTCCGCCAGGAGCTGCTGGCCGCCCGAGAGAGAGCCAGCCAAAACGAAGCGGCCTCGGAGGTCCTCAAGGCGATCACCGACAAGGCGGCTCTGGAGCTTCCCGAATCGGCCATCGAGCAGGAATCCCTGGCCATCCTGAGGCGGCTCCTGTCCGCTTATAGGGACAGGGGGATCGCCCCGGAGGCCCTGGAGATCCTGAAAGGCGAGGCCCGACGTCAGGCCGTCGAACACCTCAAAAATCACCTTGTCCTGGAGAAAATCGCCCAAAAAGAGGGCTTTCAAGTGACCGAGGAGGAGGTCCAGGCCGAGATCCACAGCCTGGCCCAGGCCAACAACATCCAGGAGGGCGCCCTGGCGGACATGATCCGTCGGGACGAGCATCGCCGCGAGGAAATGGTCGAAAGCCTGCTCTTCCGGAAGACAGTTGACTTTCTCCTGAAAATGGCTATAATTGGTTGACCAAGGCTTCAAAACCCCGCGGCTCTTCTGAGGAGCGTACCAGATCGAGGGTTAAGCGATCCAATTCCCAAGACGATTGAGTCGCTTGCCTGAACCGGTGGGGGGCCCCGGCGGGCCCGGAGCTTAAGAATGCAGGATTCCAACGAACATACCGAGGTCCTCAGAAACATCCCCCTCATTCCGCTGAGGGATCTCGTGGTGTTCCCGGCGACTCTTGTGCCGTTCATCGTCGGCCGCTCGTCGTCCATCCAGGCCCTGGAGAAGGCCGCCGAGAAGGACAAGATGATCTTCCTGGCCGCCCAGATGGACGCCTCGGTCGACAACCCGACCCCCAAGGACATCTATTCGGTGGGCGTGACGGCCAAGATCATCCGGACGATCAAGAGCGATGACCGGAACATGAAAGTCATCGTCGAGGGGAAGAGCCGGGCCCGCATTGTCGAGTACCTGAGCACCTACCCCTTTTACCAGATCCTGGCCAAGGGCATCAAAGAGATCGACGACCACCTGCCCGAATCCCGGGAGCTCCTGAAAAGGGTCCTGGCCCTCTTCGAGGACTACCTCAAGCTCAACCAGAACACCAATCTGGATTCGATCATCCCGGCCCTCCGGGAGAACACCCCGGAGCGGATCACCGACATCATTGCCTCCCATGTGTACATGCCTCTCGAAGAGAAGCAGAACCTCCTCGAGACGGTCAACAGCTTCGAGCGCCTCCGGCGTCTCAATTACGTCCTGGAGAACGAGATCCTGAAGATCCACTCCGCCTACCAGAAGGACCCGAACCGGGGGACCAGGCGCCGCGGATCGCTCAAGGACCAACCCGCCGGCCAGAAGCCCTTCCCTCCGGGAACGCCGGGCGGGCGCAAGGAAGATCAGCCCAACGAGATCGAGGAGCTGCGCCAGAAGGTGGCCAAGGCCAAGATGCCCGCCGACGCCGAGGAGAAGTCCTACAAAGAGATCGAGCGGTTGGAGTCCATGCCCCCGATGTCGGCCGAAGCCACGGTCAGCCGGAACTACCTCGACTGGCTCATCTCCCTGCCCTGGGTCAAGAAGACGCGGGAGAAACGGGAGCTCAAAGAGGCCGAAAGGATCCTCAACGAGGACCATCACGGCCTCGACAAGGTCAAAGAGCGCATCCTCGAGTACCTGTCCATCCGCCAGCTTGTCAAGAACCCCCGGGGGGTCATCCTCGGGCTCATCGGGCCTCCGGGCGTCGGCAAGAGCTCGCTCGGCAAGTCCATCGCCCGGGCCACCGGCCGGAAGTTCGTCCGGCTGTCCCTCGGCGGCGTCCGGGACGAAGCGGAGATCCGCGGCCACCGGCGGACCTACATCGGCGCCTACCCCGGCCGGATCATCCAGATGATCAAGCGCGCCGGGACCAAGAACCCCGTCTTCCTGCTCGACGAGGTCGACAAGATGAGCATGGATTTCCGGGGCGACCCGGCCTCGGCCCTGATGGAAGTCCTCGACCCGGAGCAGAACAGCACCTTCCTCGACCACTACATCGACACCGATTTCGACCTGTCCCAGGTCATGTTCATCGTCACGGCCAACCTGATGGACCCCATCCCCAAACCTCTGGTCGACCGGATGGAGATCATCCGCATCGCGGGCTACACGGAGGAGGAGAAGCTCGAGATCGCCAAGCGCTTCCTCCTGCCCAAGCAGAGGGAGGCCCACGGCCTGACCGAGACCAACATCAAGTTCAGCGACCACGCTCTGATGAAGCTCATCCGCAGCTACACCCGCGAGGCCGGCGTTCGGAACCTGGAACGGGAGATCACGACGGTCTGCCGCAAGGTCGTCAAGAGGGTCGTCGAGCAGGGCAAGGACCACAAGGAGCACATCACCCCGAAGAACCTCGAGACCTACCTCGGCATCCCCAAGTTCCGGCGGTCCGAGTTCGACAAGCGCGACGAGGTCGGGGTCAGCACGGGCATGGCCTGGACGGAGTTCGGCGGCGAGCTGCTGCGGTTCGAGGCGACGAAGATCCACGGCAAGGGCACCTTCACCCTGACCGGTCAGCTCGGCGAGATCATGCAGGAATCGGCCCAGGCGGCCTTCTCGTTCGTCCGGGGCAAGATCTACGAGCTCGACATCGCCCGGGACCTGCACCGCAATTCCGACATCCATATCCACGTGCCCGAAGGGGCGACGCCCAAGGAAGGGCCTTCGGCCGGTATCACCATCGCCACGGCCATCATTTCCCTGCTGACCGACATCCCGGTCAGCAAGAAAGTAGCCATGACCGGCGAGATCACGCTGAAAGGCAAGGTCCTGCCCGTCGGCGGGATCAAGGAGAAGCTCCTGGCCGCCTACCGGGAAGGCATCCGCGAGGCCATCCTGCCCATCGACAACGAGCCCGACCTCAAGGACCTGCCCAAGACCCTCAAGTCGGGGATGACCATCCATCTCGTCGAGACGATGGACGACGTCCTGAAGTATGCCCTGACCCGAGAGCTGCCGAAGAAGCCCGCCGAAAGCCGCGACAAGAAGGCCGCCGAGGCCGAACGGCCGGCGGCCCGGACGGCGGAGGACGACGCGGCCAAAGAGCCGCCCCTGACCAACTGACAACTGTTTTTTGACTGCATAATCGAAACCGGCAATCTGCATTGGGAGAAAGACCACACATGGTGACCAAGAAGACCGACAACGCCAGCAGCATCGCCAGCAATACGGCCAGCGCCGTCGAGACCCCCCCCCTCAACAGGGACTACAACCTCATCGACCTCGAGGCCAAGGACCTCGCGGGCCTGGGCAAGGTCGGCTCCGCGATGGGCCTGCCCGACGACGAGATCGAGGGGGCGACCAAGCACCATCTTGTCTTCAAGATCCTGGAGGCCCAGGCCAAGAAGCAGGGTCTGCTCTTCTCGGAAGGCGTTCTCGAGTGCCTCGAGGACGGCTTCGGCTTCCTCCGGGCCCCGGAATTCAGCTATCTGCCGAGCCAGGACGATATCTACGTCTCGCCCTCCCAGATCCGCAAGTTCCAGCTGAGGACGGGCGATACCATCTCCGGCGTCGTCAGGGCCCCCAAGAACGGCGAGAAATATTTCGCCCTGATCAAGATCGAGGCCGTCAACTTCATGCACCCCGACATCATCATCGAAGAGCGCCGGAACATCCACTTCGAGAGCCTGACGCCGCTCTATCCGTTCGAGATGATCAAGCTCCAGGACGGCAACCCCAAGAACATGAACGCCCGGGTCATGGAGCTCCTGACGCCCGTCGGCAAGGGCCAGCGCGGCCTCATCGTCTCGCCGCCGCGGGCCGGCAAGACGACCATCCTCAAGACGATCGCCAAGTCGATCGAGAAGAACCACCCCGAGATCTTCCTCATCGTCCTGCTCATCGCCGAGCGGCCGGAGGAAGTCACCGATTTCCGGCGCAGCGTCGCCGCCGAGGTCGTCGCCTCGACCTTCGACGAACCGCCGACGCGCAACGCCCAGGTCGCCAACATCGTCCTGGAGAAAGCCAAACGCCTGGTCGAGATCAAGCGCGACGTCGTCATCCTGCTCGATTCGATCACCCGGCTGGCCCGGGCCCACAACGCCATCGTCCCGCCCTCCGGCAAGGTCCTGTCGGGCGGCATCGACGCCAACGCCCTGCACAAGCCCAAGAAGTTCTTCGGCTCGGCCCGCAAGATCGAGGAGGGCGGCTCGCTGACTATTCTGGCCACGGCGCTGGTCGACACCGGGAGCCGGATGGATGAGGTCATCTTCGAGGAGTTCAAGGGCACGGGCAACATGGAGATCAACCTCGATCGGCGCCTGGTCGACAAGCGGGTCTTCCCGGCCATCGACATCAGCCGGTCCGGAACGCGGAAAGAAGAGCTCCTCATCGAGGAGAACGACCTCAACCGGATCTGGGTCCTGCGCAAGGTCCTCAGCCAGATGAACGAGGTCGAGGCCGTCGAGCTCCTCATCGACAAGCTCGGCAAGACCAAGACCAATCAGGATTTCCTTAACCAAATGACCAAGGGTTTCTAGGCGGCCCGCCGTGCGGACGCTCGGCCTCATCGGCGGCATGACCTGGCATTCGACGGTCGATTACTACAAGCTCATCAACCAGGGCGTGCACGATAAGCTCGGCGGCACCCACTCCGCGAGGATCCTCCTCCTCTCGATCGACTTTAGCCCGGTCGAACATATGCAGAATAGGGGAGAGTGGCGGGCGCTCGGGCAGCTGATGGCCGGCGCGGCCAGGAGTCTCGAAGGCGCTGGCGCCGAGGCCGTCGTCATCTGCGCCAACACGATGCACCAGCTGGCCGACGATATCACTGCGGCCGTGAAGATCCCGCTCATCCACATCGCCGATGCGGCGGCCGCGGAGGTCAAAAAAAAGGGCCTCAAAACCGTCGGTCTCCTTGGCACCCGCTACACGATGGAGATGGACTTCTACCGGGGGCGTCTCGAGGCCATGCACGGCCTGAAGGTGCTCGTTCCCGATGAGCCAGGACGGACGACCGTTCACGAGGTCATCTACAAGGAGCTGGCGCGCGGCGTGGTGCGGCCGGAGGCCCGGCAGGCCTATGTCGAAGTGATCGAGGACCTGGTGAAGCGCGGGGCCGAGGGCGTCATCCTCGGCTGCACGGAGATCCCGATGCTCATCGGGGCCAAGGACAGCCGGGTCCCGGTCTTCGACACGACAGCCATCCACGCCGCCGCCGCCGTCGACTTCGCTCTGGGCTGATCGCTTTCGGCATCGTCATCGGTCGTTGTCAGGCCGAGGGGTTGTTCTCAGCATCTCCTCTCAATAAAAACAAGCGAAAGTCTTGACAATCCTATATTCCCGGCCTACACTCTGATTCAAATCAGGACATATTCAGCGTTCCTGAAAATGTTTGCCAGTCTGGCGTCTTCAAACTAGCTGGTTATAGGTTCTCTGCCTATAGCTATGGCCAGGGAGTGTTTTTAGGGAGGGAAGGGAACATCGTGTCCGAGCCGGAGTCCTCGAAGGGCCGACTCCCGTCGTTCTATCTTCTCCTGGCTTTTTTCGCGCTGAC
>JADGNU010000156.1 GCA_017883305.1 Candidatus Aminicenantota bacterium
GCGCCGCGGTCCGGGCGGGCCTAATCGAGGTCCCAGACCTCGCGATATTCCGGGAGCTCCACCGTCCAGTGCCGTACCTGGCGGATCCCTTCGGCCGTCTTTGCGGCCACGTCCGCGTCCCCGTGGGTAACGAACAGCCGGCGCGGCGGGCTTTGATAGCCGTCGAGCCAATGGGCCAGTCCCTTCCGGTCGGCGTGGGCCGAGAAACCGTTGATCTTGGTCACCCGGGCCTTGACCGGGATGGTCCGCCCGAGGATGCGGATCTCCGGGGCCCCCTCGAGGATCTGCCGGCCCAGCGTTTCCCGCGCCTGATAGCCGACAAAAAGGATCGTCGATTCCGGACGGCCGATGTTCATGGCGATATGGTGCTTGATGCGGCCCCCGGTGACCATGCCCGACCCGGCCATGATGACGGCCGGGCCGCGCCCGTTGTTGATGGCCTTGGATTCCTCGGGCGTGCGGACGATGGTCAGTCCCGGGAACCGGAAGGGGTGACGGCCCGAGATGAAGAGCCGGCGCATCTCCTCATCGAGGAACTCGTCGTGGCGCTCGAAGGCCTGGGTCACTTCCCGGGCCATCGGGCTGTCGAGATAGACCGGCAGCGCCGGGATGGCCTTGTCATAGACGAGACGGCTGATGTGGAACATCAGGTCCTGGGCCCTCTCGATGGCGAAGGTCGGGATGACGACGTTCCCGCCGGCCGCGGCCGTTTCGATGATCGTCCGGGCCAGAAGCTCGTCGATGCGGGCCCGGTCCTCGTGGTCCCTGTCGCCGTACGTCGATTCCATGACGACGTAATCGGCCTTCTCGAAGAGCGTCGGGTCGCAGACGAAGGGCATGTCCCACTGGCCGATGTCGCCCGAGAAGACGACGGTGCGGGTTGCCGAACCGGTCCGCGCGGTCAGCTCGATCATGGCCGAGCCGAGGATGTGTCCCGCGTCCCGGAAACGGACCGAGACGGCGTCGCTGAGCCGTACAGGCGCATCGTATTCGGCCTCCTCGACCATGGGCATGGTCGCCTGGACGTCTTCCGTGGTGTACAGCGGAACGACCGGGTGGTCGACCGTCCGGCCCTCCCGCTGGTGGCGCCGGATCTTGAAGGCCGCGTCCTCCTCCTGGATCTCCGCGGAGTCCATGAGAGCGATCGACATGAGATCGGCCGTCGCGGCCGTCGTCAGGATGGTCCCCGCAAACCCGTCCCTGACGATGCGCGGAATAAGCCCGCTGTGGTCGAGATGGGCATGGGTGAGAAGGATGAAATTGAGCTCATCCGGAGGGACCGGGAAAGGGTCCCAGTTGCGGTCGAGGAAAGGCCTCTCCTGGTAGAGCCCGCAATCGACGAGGCCGCGCAGTCCGTCGGCCTCGAAGAAGTACGAAGAGCCCGTGACCTGGCGGGCGGCGCCTAAAAAAGCCAGCTTCATGATACCTCTCAGTCTCAATAAGGGTGGGACCGGTAGAATTCCGCTTGAGCGGCGACGAACAGGGTCCTGATCCAGATCCGGAAGACGACGTAGAGCTGCATCCAGACGAGGGCGGCGACGACCTGGACGACGGCCGGAGCGCCGAGGCCGCCGAGAACGACATAGAAGACGACGCTGCCGGCCACGGTCGCGGCGACGATGAGCAGGTAGATGGCCCAGGCGCGGAAGAACCGCTTCTTGAGAAAGGTCAGGGCGTGGCGCAAGGCCTTGAGGACCTTCCGCTCCTCGTCGGCGACGACGGCGATGCGGGCATAATCGATGATCATGTGGACGATCGAAAGCAGGAGCAGGGCGATGAGAAAATGAAGGTTCGATAGGATGAGCGCCGGCCACTCGGTGACCGCGGCCTCGGATAGGGGTGTGAACAGGGCTGAGACGAGCTTCATGACGATGCCCAGGCTCAGAACGAGGAAGAGCAGGGAGAGAAGGAACAGGCGGACGAACCTCCAAAAATAGCGGCCGCAGTCGCCCCAAAAGGACGCCAGGTCGGCCGGGCCCTCCCGGTCGAGGAGGCGGCCGACGATGCCGCCGTTGAGAAAGACGTGCAGCACCAGGTAGGCGAAGCCGCACGCGACGAAGCCGGAGACGATGGCCGCCAGGGCGTCCTGGTGCTTGAGCACGGCCTCCCCGATCCACATCAGGTCCACCGGCCGGATGTTCATCCCGAGCAGGGAATATCCGAGCTCCGTCTGGACGAGGGCCAGGAAGGGGAAGGCGACGACCAGGGCGAAGAGAATGTTGACGACATAGAGGATGATCAGGATGCGCGGCTTGCGGAGGGTCGTGCCCATCCCGTTGACGATGGCTTTGAAGGCGCCCATGGGTCCCTCCTCAGCTCCACGATCCGAAGAAGTGGAGGATGCACTGAACGGTGAACAGGAGCTGGGTCATCAGCTTGGAGGTGTTGAGGCGGAATCCGTCGGTCCCCTGGCTGTTGTTGGCCAGGTTCTCGTCGATCAGCCAGACGCCTTCGGGGTCGATCTGGACGCTCTCGGCCTCGACGGGTTTGATGATCTCGAACCGGGCCCAGCGCGCCTGGCCGTCCCACGTCCTGGTCTCGGTCGTCCCATCCTTGAACCGGACGACCGCCTGGATCCGGGTATCCCCGCCGATACGGGCCTCGCCGTAGCGCCGCAGGACGAACGTCGTCCGATACGCGGTTTCGGGCGCGCTGCTTTCGCCCGGCTTGGCTTTCACGGTCTCGGCCTCCTTGATCCTCTTGTCCGTCCATTCTTCTCGGGCGCCTCCGGTGTCGAAGACGCCCCGGATGTGGACGGGGACCTTGACCGAATAAAGATCGGAAACCCCGTAATCGAAGGGCCGAGTGGAGTCGAAAAGCTCGTCGAAAAACCAGGTCATGTCCTTGCCGGCGATCTCGTTGACGACGCCGATAAAGTCGGCCTTGGTCGGATGCCGGAAACGATAGCGCATGTGGTAGGTCCGCATGATCCTCGACCAGGCCGGCTCGCCGAGAAGATCTTCGAGCGTTCCGAGGAGGGTCGCAGCGCGCATGTAAACGTTGGCGCCATAGCTCCCCCGGTTGTAAAACTTCCAGGACCAGGTGGTCACCGGGTCGAAACGCACGGTCTGGATGGCTGTCACCCGGTTGGTTTCGAAATCGAATACCTTCGGGATGCGCAGGAACGAGCTGAGGGGAATGCCTTTGAAGTTGAACGGGATCGCGCCCGGCCCGTAGGCCCGGGCCAGGACGAGGCCCGTCGAATAAGTGTTGAAGCCTTCGTCGAGCCAAGCGGCCTCGAACTCGTTCGTGGCCGTGAGGCCGTACCAGTAGCCATGGCCGAATTCGTGGACGATCACGCCTTCCGGGTCGAGCTCGTCCGGGCTCGTCAGGACTTGCGTTCCCGCGGTGAACAGAGTCGGATATTCCATGCCGCCGCTCCCGGTCCGGTAGGGCGGGTCGACCATGGTCACCGTCTCATAGGGATAAGGGCCGTACCAGAGTCCATAGTATTTGATGGCGGCCCGCAGGGCCCGGAAATGGCGCTCGATCTGGCCCTTGTGCTCGGGGGCGATGAGCAGGATCATCTTGACGTCGGGCAGCCGGACCTCGTCGATCGAGAGGCCGAGGAGCTTGGCCGTGTCGTCGTATTCCTTGGGGGTCACTTCCCTCGAGGCGATGAAATCCTGTTCGACTTTCAGATAGCGAGGGTCGGTCATCCAGGCGAAGTCGTGGACCATGGCCTGCCGGAACGTCGTGGTCGTGGTGCCGGCCGATTCGTCGGTCCTCGAGTCGGCGGCCTTGCCCGAGGAGCCGATGACGCTTCCTCGCGGCACGGTGATGTGGACGACGAAGTCGGCGAAGTCGGAGAAGAACTCGGAGTTCTGATGGTAGGCGTGGCAATTCCAGCCCCGGCCTTCCTCGTAGACGCCGGGCTTGGGATACCACTGGCCAATGAAGAAGGAATTCTTATAGTATCCCGACCGGGCCACCGTCCGGGGGATCTTGCTCCGGAATTCGATCCGCAGGTGGACGCTCTCGCCCGGCGCGACCGGGTCGGGGAACAGGACCCGGGCGACGGTCTCGTCGCCGGCCGTTTCCGGGCCGTCGGGGGTGACGTAGGCGAAGGAGGGCTTGAGGTCGGACCCGTCGGCGAGACGGATGTCGGTGACGTCAACCCAGCCCCATTCGCCGTCCTCGGGGGAGCCGTCGCCGCGGAACTTGGTCTCCGCTTCGGCCTCACGCAGAAAGGCGCTGGCCTCGTTCTTGAACGCGTTCCAGTAGAGGTGGAGGAGCATGTCGGGGACCGTGTCCTTCGTGGGATTGGTCCAGACGATCTCCTCCTTGCCGACGAGCATCTTCCCGGCCGCGTCGAGCTCGACCCAGATCTCGTAGCGCAGACCGGGCGCCCCGGCGGCCGGCGAGTCCGGCGCCTGGCCGGGAATCGATGGGGCCGGCCAAAGGACGAGCGCCGTACCCAGCATCAGGCAGGCCCTTAGGATCCGTATTCTCATGGCGGTCCCCCTTGGTGAGGCTGTATCAACCCTTCAGCCACCCCTCCCAGGCGGCGCGCCTGGGGAAATTGATGAAGGTCAAGACAAGAGAGGCGAAGAGGAGCTTGTAAAAGTCGATGGCGTTCCCTCCGACGAGGAAGAGGCCGAGGCCCAGGACCGCCGGGATCTCTCCCAGGACCAGGACCACCAAGGAGGCCTTCTGGAGCCGGCGATAGGCGGCCGGGGCGTCCTCCCGGCTGTCCCTGCGGAAGAGGCGGGGGCGCAGGAGCAGAATGAGCAGGATGACCGCCGCGGCGGCTCCGAAAACGACCAACCGGACGGGCTGGGTCCCGAGCGTGACGGCAAAGCCGCGGAAAGGCCTGAGGACGGCCCGGAGGACCTCGACGAGGCCGAGGTAGATGACCAAGCTGACGATGATGGCCGAGCCGACCATCGACGCAGGCCTCAGGTGCGTCCGGAGCTCTTCCTGAGGATTCATTTTGCCTCCTCACATGGGGCCGGCCGGGCGGCCGCTTCTTGGGGATTATATGAGAATGCGCGCCGGCAGGCAATCGAAGAATCGCCGCAGGGTCCCCGGGAGGAGCTCAGTCGACGTAGAGGAGGAAGCCCTTCAGGTAGGCGGTCTCGGGGTGGTAGATGTTGACCGGGTGGTCGAACGCCTGGCGGTGCCGCTGCAGAATGCGCACCCGCCGTCCGGCTTCTTGGGCTGCCTGAAAGACGACCTGCTGGAAGAGGACCTCGTCGACAAAGTGGGAACAGGAGAAGGTCAGTACGAGTCCCGGGGCGCGGACGCGCTGCATGGCCAGGCGGTTGATGTCCTTGTAGCCCCGGCAGGCCGCGACGACATCCGTCCGCTTCTTAGCGAAAGCCGGCGGGTCGAGGATGATGAAATCGTGGTCGAGAGCGGGTTCCCGGAGGAACTCGAAGACGTCGGCCGTGAAGAATGTTCCGGAACCCGAAGCCAGGCCGTTGAGCTCGAAGTTGTCCTGGGCCAGGGCCATGGCCGCCGCCGAGGAGTCGATGGAATCGGCCTTGACGGCGCCTCCGAGGAGCGCGCAGACCGAGAATGACCCGGTGTAGGAGAACGCGTTGAGGACCCGGCGGCCGGAAGAACATTCCCTGACGAGCTTCCTGGACTCCCGCTGGTCGAGATAGAAGCCCGTTTTCTGGCCCCCGGCCAGGCCAACCCAAAAAGGGATGCCGTTTTCGAGGATGCGCACCTTTTCGACCGGCTCCCCCGCGAGCAGAGCCTCGGTCTCCTCGAGGCCCTCCTCGCGCCGGGCCGGAAGATCCGATTTCTCGAAGATCGTCCGGGGCTTGAGGGCCCCGGTGAGGAGATCGATGATGAGCGGCTTCAGCTTCTCCATGCCCAGGGTCGCGATCTGGAGGACGAGGACGTCGTCGTAGAGGTCGGCGATGAGCCCGGGCAGGCCGTCGCCCTCGGCGTTGACGAGCCGCCGGGCGTTCGTGACCGCCGGATCGAAAAACCGGGCCCTCAGGGCGAGCGCTCGTTCGACGCTGCGGCGGACGGCCGCTTCGGGCGGCTCGCTGCCGAAAGCGATCATCCGGCCGGTGATCGAGCTCTTGCGGTTGAAATAGCCATGGCCGAGGAGCTCGCCCACTGAGGAATGAACGGGCAGGACGGCCCCGTCCTCGAAATCGGGCAGGTCGCGGATGGCACCCGAGAAGATCCAATGATGGCGGTTCCGGACGGCCTTATCCCGGCCGGGCTTGAGGACGACGGCGTTCACGCGGGCTCCTCCGCCTTTGTTCCGGCCGGAGGGCGCGGCCGGCCGACGAGCAGACGGACGACGGGCCGGTCCGGCTTTGAGAAGACGCTCTCGTCCATCTCCGCCGGTGCGAGCCAGAGGATCAGGTCGTGATCGGTGAGCCGGAAGTCGTAGGACATGAGCTTGGTCCGGAAGACGATGAGCTCGAAGCTCGTGATCGGACCTTCGAACGGGACCGAGCATATCCGCTCCCCGGCGACGGCCCGTACCCCCAGCTCTTCTTCGAGCTCACGCTCCAGGCCCCTCCGGGGCTCCTCCCCTTCCTCGAGCTTGCCGCCTGGGAACTCCCACATACCGCCCGCGACGAGCTCCGGCTTGCGCCGGGCGACGAGCACCTTCCCGTCCCGTTCGATGACCGCCGCCGTCACGACCTTCGTCTTCTCTTCTTGCGTCTTCATGGCCTGGATATTCCGCTCAATATTATTCCATGGGCTGGCCATTGACAAGGGGTTGCCCAGGAGGGCGCCAGAAAAGTGGCCGAGGCAGCGAGCGGAGATGAACCCGAAGACATTGGGCGCGCCGGATGACCGCTGGGAGCACTTATGCTAGAATAGGCGGACCATGAAAGTCGCATTCCTTGCCTCCGAAATCATCCCCTATGCCAAGACGGGCGGCCTGGCCGACGTGGCAGGGGCCCTGCCCAAGGTCCTCGCCGAGCTCGGCGC
>JADGNU010000157.1 GCA_017883305.1 Candidatus Aminicenantota bacterium
GTTCCAGGATCCGTCATTCTCGTTGCCGACCTCGTAGATGGCGCCAGCAAACCCCTCCGCGACGAAGCGCTGGGCGAGGGCCGAGGCCTCGGACACCGCGTCATGCGGTTGGCCGTCGATCGTGTGGTCGAAGGGCATGAGCGAGAACATGGGCACGGCCGAGATCGCTTTCAGGAAGGCGATGTATTGGGTGACATCGGTTCCCCAGCTCCAGTCTTCCCAGACGAGGTGGTCGTTGCCGCTGACCCTTTGAGTGACCCAGCAGAAGTTGTTCGAGATATTCCCGCCGGGAAAGCGGCCGGCCGAGGGCCGCAGGTCTTTGACCAGGTCCCGCGTCGAGGGCCCCAGCTTGGTGTTGGAGACCCAGGCTCCGAAGTTGGCGCCGAAGATGAGGCCGGGCGCGACCGCACGGAGGACCTGACTGCCGTTGACCTTCACCACCGCGTCCACGCCGGGCTCGGGGGTCGAGTTGGTTTGGCAGGCGCCGAGGGCTGTCAGGATGGTCACGAGGAAACACAGGGCGGTCTTGAGGCTAAGGCGCATCTTATCCTCCGTGGGCCGGGGCCCTGAAGGCCCAGGCGATCATCTGGTCGTTGGGGGCCCGGAGCGGCCGGCCATCGAAGCCCCCGAAGACCTCCCATCGGGCGAACCCGGACGAGGCGAAGAGAAGCTCGAGCTCGTAGCGATAGACCCAGCGTTGGGCCGTCGTGAACTTGTGAACGGCCGTCGGCCGCTCCGCCGCGTCGAGCTCCCAGATCTCGACCTCCGAATCCTGCCTCTGGCGAACGACGTCTTTCCGGCGGTTGTCCCAGAGCTGAAGCTTGCCGCCGGCGGCCCGGGGCGCCTCGTGCTCGAGGACGGCCTTTCCCTCCGGCTCCGCCCAATAGGCCGGCCCGGGATAGGACATGTGGATGACAAGCGCTCCTCCCGGCTCGAGGTGGCGCAGCGACGAGCGCAGGCAGGCCAGCTGGTCCTCGATCGTCTCACAGTGGGCGAAGCCGTTGAACGCGCAAAAGATACGGCTGTAGCACCGGCCCATGGCGAACTCCCGCATGTCGGCCACCTCGGCCCGGACGCCGTGTCCCGCCGCCCTGGCCTTGTCCTTCAGGCGCCCGATCATGGCCGGGCTCGAGTCGAGGCCTTCGATGTCGACTCCGGCTTTGCGGATCGGGAGGAGGATCCGTCCGGTGCCGCAGGCGATCTCGAGCACCGGCCCGCCGGCGGTCTTGGCGGTCTCGACCCAATACGGGATATCGAAATCGAGCGAATCGAACAGAAGGTCGTAGAGCTCGGGGGCCTCGTAAGGGGACGGATTGCGGGCGTCGGTCATGATAACTCCTTGCGGCTATCATAAGAGAGATGAGGGGGGTTGGCAAATATGGTATCCTGAGGCCGCGAGAGACTCGAAGGAGGCGGCCATGAGCATTCCCATCTACCAGGTCGACGCGTTCACCGAAGAGCCGTTCAAGGGCAATCCCGCGGGGGTCTGCCTCCTCCCCGGGCCGGCCAACCCGGTTGTCGCGGACGAGGCGTCCTGGATGCAGAGCGTCGCCGCCGAGATGAACCTGGCCGAGACGGCCTTCCCCCTTCGCGAGGGCGACGGGTTCCGCTTGCGCTGGTTCACGCCAAAGGTCGAGGTCAAGCTCTGCGGCCACGCGACATTGGCCACGGCCCACATCCTCTGGGAGACGGGCCTCGTGCCGGCGGATCGCGAGCTGCGCTTCCAGACACTGAGCGGGCTGCTCACGGCGCGCCGTGACGGCGGCCTCATCGAGCTCGACTTTCCGTCCCGGCCTCCCCTGCCCAAGCCGCCGGACTGGGCCGACGCGGTCGTCGGGGCCCTGGGTATCAAGCCGGTCTACATCGGCATGAGCGCCGAGGACATCCTCTTCGAAGCGGCCAGCGAAGGGGCGGTGCGGAGCGTCGAGCCGGATTTCGCGACCCTGCGGTCGCTCCCGGCGCGCGGCGTCATTGTCACCAGCCGCTCGGCCGACAGCCGTTACGATTTCGTCTCGCGCTTCTTCGCGCCCGCGGTCGGGGTCGACGAAGACCCGGTGACCGGCTCGTCCCACACCGTGCTCGTGCCCTATTGGGCAGGACGGATGGGGAAGACGACGTTCACGGCCTACCAGGCCTCGGCCCGCGGCGGCATCCTCCACCTCCGCCTCGACGGCGATCGGGTCAAGATCGCCGGCCGGGCCGTCACGGTCATCAAGGGCGATCTCGTCGTTTAAGAAATCGCGACGCGGACCGCGATGGGCTTGAGGACCCGGGCCAGATCCTTGGGGTCGAGCCCGACGAGGAAGCCGCGTTTGCCGCCGTTGATGTAGATCCGGGGCAGCTCCAGGATGGATTCTTCGATGATGATGGGCATGGGTTTGCGCAGGCCGAAGGGCGACGTCCCGCCGACCATGTAGCCCGAATGCCGCTCGGCCGTCTCCGGCGCGCAAGGCCGGACCGACTTGACCCCGAGCGTTCTGGCCAGCTCCTTCGCCGAGACCTCGCGGTCGCCGTGCATGAGAACGACCAGCGGCCGCTTGGCCTCGTCCTCCATGATCAGCGTCTTGATCACGATATGCTCATCGACCCCGAGCTCCAGGGCGAAGGTCGACGTGCCGCCGCGTTCGACATAGGTGTAAGGGTGCTCCGTGAAGGCCACCCCGGCCTGCCGGAGGGCCCGCACGGCCGTCGTCATCGGGGTCTTGTCCGGCCCCATCAGTCCCGTGTCTCCGGCTCGGTATGGACGAGGACCCGCTCGATCGCCGGCATCTCTTTCTTCAGGGCCTCCTCGATCCGCGAGGAGAGCTGATGGGCCTCGATGACCGGCAGGTCCGGGTCGAACGTGCAGTGAAGGGAGACCGAGAGCCGGCCCCCCTGGCGCCGGGCGAGGATGCTGTGGCAGCATTCCCGCCCGATGATGTCGTCTGTGATCCGCTTGACCCGCTCGACGACGGGGCCTTCTTCGGCCGTGACGTCCCGGCCGCTCCCGACGCCGGTGCCGCGGGATTCGATGTGGGTGTTGACTTGGGCGATCTTGGGAATGTCGGCCCGGAGGTCTTGCTCGATGTGGCTGGCCAGCTCGTGGGCCTGACGCAGCAGCAGGTGGTCGTCGACCTCGAGGTGGAGATCGACCTGGGTCTCGCCCTGGTCCTCGTGGACGCTGATGTTGTGGACCGGGATCTGGTTCCGCTCGGCGATGGCCCGGATGCGCCGGGCCATGTCTTCCCGCTCGGTTTCGCGCGGGTCCGTATGGATGACCACGTCGGCGCCCGGGACGAGGGCCTGGATCCTGTCTTCGACGCTTTCGGCGATGGCGTGGGTGCGCTCGAAGGACAGGTTCCGGTCGACCTCGATAGTCATGTCGATGAAGATCCGGGCGCCGGAACGGCGGAGACGGACCTGGCCCGGATTGATGACGCCCTCGATCTCGTCGGCGGCGGCCACGATCTTGTCTTTGAGACCGTCGGGAGCGCTGTCGAGGAGGACGTCGATCGTCCGCTTGCCGAGCCGGTAGCTGACGAAGAGCACGATGAAGGCAACGCCCAGGGCGGCCACGGCATCGGCCCGGTCGAGCAGACGACTCTCGCCGGGGAGGATGTGCCGGCCGGCCCAGACAAGCGCCAGGCCCCCGAGGACGACCGCCGAGCTCCAGACGTCGGTCGAGAAGTGCAGGGCATCGGCCTCGAGGGCCTGGCTCTGGTGCTTCTTCGCGGCGCGCATCAGCATCCGGGAGCGGCTGACGTCGACGGCGATCGCGACGATGATGACGAGGAAGGTCCACGGGCTCGGATCCACCTCGACGTGGCGGAAGAAGATCCGCTGGACCGCCTCATAGATGATCCAGGCGCAGGTGATGAAGAGCAGGACGGTCTCGATGAGGGCCGAGAAATTCTCGACCTTGCCGTGGCCATAGGGGTGGACTTCGTCGGCCGGGCGGTCGGAGACGCTGACCGCGACGAGAGTGACGACCGCGGCGACGAGGTCAAGCCCCGAGTGGGCGGCCTCGGCCAGGATGCCAAGCGATCCGCTGAGGAGACCGACCACGAGCTTCATGCCGGTTAGGCCCAAGGCGGCGATGACGGAGCTCGCGGCCGCCCGCTTTTTATCGCTCCGGCTCAGATTGAGCGCCGCCGTATCTTCCGTGGTCATGGGACGTTCCTCTCGAGGCAAGACCTTATGTTATCATTTCCGGAAGGCGGGAGCAACGCCACCGCCGGCCGTTGACAGGGTCCCGGGCCTGGTCTATATTTGCAGGGCATGGACGCGGTCTTCCTCGCCCGGATCCAGTTCGGCCTCACGGCCGGATTCCATTTCCTGTTCCCGCCGACGACGCTGGGATTGTCGCTTCTCATCGTCATCGTCGAGACCCTCTATGTGAAGACTAAGGACGCGGTCTATCAGCGTCTCTCCGTTTATCTGGTCAAGATCCTCGGGACCGTCTTCGTCATGGGCGTCGCCACGGGCATCGCCCTCGAGTTCGCCTTCGGCAACAACTGGGCCGCCTACTCGCGGACGGTCGGCGATATCTTCGGCGCCCCCCTCGCGGCCGAGGCCGTGTTCTCCTTCTTCCTCGAATCCGTGTTCCTGGGCATCCTCGTCTTCGGCCGCGACAGGGTCTCCTCAAGGACCTACCGGCTCTCGGTCTTCCTCGTCTTCTTCGGGGCCCATCTTTCGGGACTGTGGATCATCATCGCCAATTCCTGGATGCAGACGCCGGCCGGCTTCCGCTTGGAGGGCGGCCGGGCGGTCCTGACGAGCTTCGGACAGGCGGCCTTCAATCCCTCGACCGTTATCCGCTTCGTCCATACGATCCTCGGCGGCTGGACGACGGGCGCGCTCGTGGCCATGGCCGTCGCGGCCTGGCTCCTGCTCAAGGGACGTTCCGCGGCGGCGGCCGCGCATTTGATGAAGCCGGCGTTGGCCGTCTTTGCCGTGTCGGCCGTCCTTCAGCTCGGCTCGGGGCACCTCCATTCCATGCAGGTCACACGCACGCAGCCGGAAAAGATGGCCGCCTTCGAGGCCCATTGGAAAACCATGGACGGGGCGCCGTTCACCGTCTTCGGCATCCCCGACGAGAAGAACGAACGCACGCTTCTCGCGGTCCGGATCCCTAAGATGCTGAGCATGCTCGTCCACCTCGATCCCGAGGGCAGGGTCCTGGGCCTCGACGAGTTCCCGAAGGACGAGAGGCCGCCCGTCTTCCTGCCGTTCGCCGGCTATCATCTGATGATCCTCTTTGGGCTTTTATTCATCCTGATGGGTGTTTGGGGTGTTTGGCTCCAGGCGCGGAAGAAGCTCGCCACAAGCCGGGCTTATCTCAAGCTCGTCCTCTTCGCCGTCCCCTTCCCCTACCTGGCCAACGAGACCGGCTGGATCGCGGCCGAGGTCGGCCGGCAGCCCTGGGCGGTCTTCAGGGTCCTGCGGACGTCGGAAGCCGTTTCGACGGTCGTTCCCGCCGGCAACATCCTTTTCTCCATCGTCGTCTTCTCGCTCATCTACGCCCTCATCGGCGTCGCCGGGTTGACGATCATCCTCCGGACGGTCCGCGGCGGCCCCGGGGAGCCGGCGGCCGGCGCGCCGAAAGGAGAGGCCTGATGGCCGGCTGGGACCTTCTCCGCAACGTCTGGTTCCTGCTGATCGGGGTTCTGCTCGCCGGCTATTCCATTCTCGACGGCTTCGACCTCGGCGTCGGGGCGCTTCTTCCCTTCCTGGCGAGAAACGAGGACGAAAAGCGGACGCTTATCGGCGCGGTCGGCCCGGTCTGGGACGGCAACGAGGTCTGGCTCCTCGCCGGAGGCGGCGCCCTTTTCGCCGCCTTTCCCGCGGCCTATGCGACGGTCTTCAGCGGCTTCTACCTGGCGCTGATGCTCGTCCTTTTCGCCCTCATCCTGAGGGCCGTCTCGCTCGAGTTCCGGGCCCATGACCCGGTCCGGAGAAAGCTCTGGGAGGCGGCCTTCGTCGGCGGCAGCGTCCTTCCGGCTCTCCTCTTCGGCGTCGCCCTCGGAAACGTGGTCGTCGGTGTGCCGCTCGACGCCCGGACGGAATTCACCGGCAGCTTCTTCACCCTGCTCCGTCCCCTTCCCCTTGTTTTCGGCCTCCTCGGCCTCTGCGCCTTCCTCCTGCACGGCGCCGTCTACGCGTCGCTCAAGAGCGAAGGGGTCTTGCGTCAGCGGGCCGAGCGGACGTCTCTCGTTCTGGCCGCCGCGTTCGCGGCCGCGTTCGCCCTGTCCTTGGTCATGGTCGGGATCTATCTGCCCGCGGCGCTCAAGAACATCCCGGCCTGGGTCTTCGCGGCGATCGTCGTCCTCTCGCTCGCTCTCCTGGTCGCCGCGCTGAAAAAGGGCCGGGACGGCCGGGCTTTCTTTTTCTCGTCGTCCGCTTTCCTGGGCCTGTGGGGGATCGTCGGGGCGGTCCAGTACCCCAACCTCGTCCGGGCCACGGACCCCGACCTGAGCCTGACGATCAGGAACGCCTCATCGAGCGCCCTGACGCTCAAGGTCATGCTCATCGTCGCCCTCGTCGGCATGCCGCTCGTCGTCGGCTACACGATCTTCGCCTTCCGCGTCTTCAAGGGCAAGGTCCGGCCCGGGGGCGCGGGCGCGGGATATTGACGGCCGGCGCAACCAGCGCCATTGCATTCCTCCGCCAGTTGTTCTATCCTGATTGAGAAAATGCCTCTTCCCAAGGAGGACCGCATGAAAAGGCTCACCGCTCTCGCTGCTCTCCTCCTCGTCGCATCCTTCGCCGCCGCCCAGACGGCCACGGTCCTCTCCGGACCGTTCGACGAGGCGCTGGCCAAAGCCAAGAAAGAGAACAAGCTCGTCCTCGTCGACTTCTACTCGAGTGGCTGAGGGAGCTGCCGACTGCTGGTTCAGCAGTT
>JADGNU010000158.1 GCA_017883305.1 Candidatus Aminicenantota bacterium
CTCGTCGATGAGGCCCATCTCGACATCAATGTGCCCCACACGCCCATCTATTTCGTCCTCGGCAAGAGGATACAGCCTTTTGGCCTGTTCGAGACCTATCTCGTGACGGACCTCATCGTCCAGGACGCCTATGAGACGAAGGCCGTGGGATTGACCGCGGGGATCAAGGCCCCTCGTTCAACCGATATGTCGGTAACTGTCTATAAGGGACGCGTTCAGTTGGACCATCTGGCCCAATCGGGGCTCTTCGGTCCCGCCGCGACGGACTCGCCGGAGGTGGCCGTGAACCGGGTGGATTCCTGGATCATCTCGGGCGGCTCGAACCCGGTCGGGGAGGCGTGGAGGGTCTTCGCCGCTCTGGCCAGCGAACCGGGGACCGGACGCCGGATGACGACCTTCAACGCGAGGTCCTACCTGACCATCCCGGGCCTGAAGAACCTCCAGATCGACGCCGAATACATGAGGGCCCTGCGCCGTGAGGATATCTCCGGCCTCGGCCGCAGCTTTCGGGAAGCGGCCCTTCGGTTTCGGCGTCCTATCAGTTCGTCTTTCGGGGGCGGCCGGTTGTCGCCGGGCGCAATTACCGGGCCCGCAAGAGCCGCCGGCTGGCGCACCCGGCCCTGGTGGCCGTCCGGTGCGAGGCTTTCGACGACGGATCGCGAGCCGCTATCCTAGGGTCTTGGTCGGTCAAGAACCGTGTCACCATGGGTGGCCGCTACACCTTTTTCGAGCATGAGAGCGTTCTGGCTGCCTTCAGCCTCGAGTACAGAAGGCAGGCCATGCGGATCTCGCCGGCTTTCGAGGGATCCGCCGGCCCGAGCCATGAAGTCTATGTGAGGTTCGGCCTGGACTTCTGAGCGGAACCTTTCGGGACGCGGGCCGAGCGTTCAATCGACGAAAATAAGAACGACCACGATCGAGTTCGGCACCAGGCCGGCGCGTTCGCCTTGGGCGATCCCGATCCCTTCGCGCCGGGCTTTCATTTTTTTCGGATCGGAGCCGGCCTGCTTGGCCCCTTCCTCGAGTGAACCGACGACGTAGAGGACGGTGGCGACCGACTTGACCTTCGGATCGGATCGGGCGATACGTCGCTGCAGCCGTTCGAGGATGTTGTCCTGCGACAGCGTCTCGTCTTCCAGAAATTCGCGGGCCGCTTCGTCGGCGAGTCGGGTGAGCGCGGGGTCTTCTTTAGGGGCCGGGGCGCCGCCCGAGTCGCGGGCGCGGTCGAGCTCCGTGCGGAAGACGGCCTTGGCGTCGGGGCCGAGCGGCGGGATGCGCCGGATGAAGAGCTCCGTGACGAAGTATCTCACGCGGCCGTTTTCCTTTTTGAGCACGCTGCCGATGCCGACATGGGTCACGTCCGGACGGAGGATGGCGGCGCGGTGTCCGGGACTGGCCATGAAAGCCGCATGGATCTCATCGGGAGAGGCGCCGTTGCCGACGTTCTCCGCGGCCCGGTCCGTTATGACGCCCGCTCTGAGGAGCCGTTCTTCGGAGGTTCCGGTGGTCGGCGAGACATGGGAGACGAACCCGTTCGCGGACATGTCCTCGCTGTGCTTCAGGGCGACAGCGGCCAGCTCGGGATCGAGGGCCAAGGGGGCGAGACCGGCCTTGACGCGGTCCGTGTTGATGAGCTCGAAGAGGCGCGCTTGCGCCTGCGTCTTGTCAAGTTCTTGAGCGGCGATCGGTCGCGATGCCGCGATCGTCCGAGCCGCCGCGAGCGCTCCCAGGCCGATCAGGGCTGTCAGCGCGGCCGCGATGATGACCGCGAATCGACGGCAGGTCGGCGACATGACCGCCTCCTATTTTTTCTTCTTGACCGGGGGGACCCAGTTCTCGATGAACTTCTTCGGGCCGCCCTCGTGCTCGTCGACCAGGGCCTGGAAGATGGCTTTCAGGTGATCGTAGGGGAGTGTCCCGATGATCATCCGGTTGTTGATGATCATGGTCGGCGTCGAGCGGATGCCGGACGAAAACTTCTCGGAGGTCTTCTCGAACTCGGCCCCCGTGTTGATGATCTTCTTCACCAGTTCGTGGAGGGCCGGGTCGTTGGCGGCGCCTTCCGTGCCGTATTTCTTGGCCAGAGCGGTGCGCCATGCCGGATCTTTGCGCGAAGCGAAATTGGCCCAGATCTCGTCGTGGATCTCGGCGAAGCGGGGCAGGTTGCCGGCGGCGATGTAGGTCAGCTCGCAGGCGCCGGGATGGAGGTTCGCTTTCTCCGGGACGACCGTATTGCACGTGCCGTCGAGCGGGAAGAACTGGATGGCGACATTGATCTTGCCGGCAAAGTCCTTTTTGAGCTTCTCCAGCTGCTGGCTGAGGTAGAGGCAGTCGGGACACATAAAGTCGGTATATTCAATGATTTGGATGGCGGCGTCCTCGAACTTCTCGGTCGACTTCACCGACCAGTAGGGCGAGAGGAGCGAAGGCGAGGCGACCTTGGGCAGCTCGAAGAACTGCTTGACGATGTTGACGGCGGTGCCGGTCTGCGCGGCCTTGCGGGCGTTGTGGTACTCGATCATGCCGTAGGCGCCGGCCGCGGCGATCACAGCGAAGACGACGAGCAGCTTGAGCGACGGCCGGACCCAGCGCTTGACTGGGTTCTTGGTGTCGCGGTCGATGCCGTATGCGGCGAAGAGGATGAAGCTCATGATCGAGAAGAGATAAAAGCCCGAGCAGAGAAGGCAGAGGCTGCCGAGGTGGAGGACGGAGTAGAGCAAGAGCGAGATGACGCCGACGACGTTGAGGAGCGAGAGCGACTTGTTGGTCCGCTCGAAGGCCTCGGACGGGAAGAGGGCGCCGAGGGCGATGAGGGCGCCCATGAATATGCCGAAGAAGCCGAGCGGGATGCCCATGACCGCGGAGATCGGGGAGAAGGCCGAACTGTCGCAGTTGAAGAAGGCGCTGATGTCGCAGAAGGAGCCGGCGAAGATCGTCTTGGGGTAGTTGGCCAGGAAGAAGTGGCGGATGGTCATGACCGAGGCGGCGATCATGCCCAGCCCGGCGACGATGCTCAGGACGCGGCGGAGGTTCCAGCCTTCGAGGGTCAGTGTGCGGGCGTTCGTTGTCATGCGCGCTCCTTTCGGTCGGGCGGACGGGCATTATAGCACAATGGGGTCGGACCACAGCAATAATAATATTATCAGTAAGATAGCTTCATTTTTGCGGCCCCAAAAGGCTTAAAACTGGCGTTTTTGCCGGCAAAAACGAAAACTTTGGCTATTTAGGCCGGGGGTGGCAGGGAAGGGACGGGTTTTTTGCGGCGATGCCGGTGGGGCCGGGACCGCGGGTGGGTACCAAAGCGGTTCCGGTAGATGAGCGAGAACGGATCATCGCAGGTGCCGAACGTGCCGTCAACGAGGAGCGAGGCGATGCGGGAGGCCTCGGGGTAGTGGGGCTTTTCCTTGAGCGCCCAGTGCATCTTGCCGTCTGTGAGGGCATGAAGCATGTGGTCGACGATGACGAGAGTGTGGACGGTCTCGAGGAGCAGGGTCTTGGGGACTGTGGCTGTCGCCTGCACTCCCCGGAAGGCGTCGTAGAGGACCTTGGGCTTGTCGCCGTGCATGGCGGCGAGGAGGGGCTCGGCCCAGGGCCAGAGGAGGAGGCCGTAGGCCACTTCGGGCGGGGGCGCGCCGCCGGAGTTGATGGAGGCGTCGATGGCGCCGAGAAGGAAGGTCAGGCGTTCGAAGGCGTTGTCGGAGGCCTGGTAGATCTCGCCGACGTTCCCGAGGACTCGCGGCAGGATGCCGTGCGTGCGGGCGGCTTGGAAGAAGGCCCGGACGCTGCCCGATTTCATGTCCTTGTTGAGCTCTTCGAAGATGCGCGCCCCGGAGCAGGTGTCGAGGCGGTTGCGATGGCGGGCGATGGCCTCGGCCGTCTTTTCCTCGATGGTGAAGCCCAGGCGCGAGGCGTGACGGAGGACGCGCCAGATGCGGACCGGATCCTCGGTGTAGCTCATGTCCGGATCGCCGATGATGCGGACGCGGCCGGCTTCGAGGTCGTTGAGGCCGCCGACATAATCGATGACGGAGTAGGTGGCGATATCATAGAAGAGAGCGTTGATCGTCAGATCGCGGCGGAAGGCGTCCTCGCGGGGCGTGCCGTAGGCGATAGGCTTGAGCAGGAGGCGGCCGCGGCGCTGGCCCGGGGCCGCGGCGGGTTCAGGGCCTTCCGTGGTTTCCGGCTCGGCCGGGACAGGCTCCGTCTGGAGTGAATCGGGGGCGCTCGCTTCGAGGGGTTCTTCCTCTAGCAGCGCTCCCATGTCCTCTGGCCCCTGTTCGCCCTCAGCCTCAGCCTCTTGCCCTTCGGCCTCGGCTCCCGCCCAAGTCGCTTTCTCGGCATCGGGGCGCTCGCCCTTTTGCGCGGCACCGGCGGCCCGGGCCGCTTCCTCCTCGCGCTCGGCGGCGAGCTCCTCTTCGTCGGGCTTGCGGCGGAAGGTCGAGACCTCGATGATCTTCCCGCCCTGGAACCTGACGTGCGCCAGCCGGAAGCGCCGGCCGATGAGAAAGGCGTTGCGGAAGAGCTTTTTGATCTGATTCGGATGGGCGTTCGTGCTGACGTCGAAATCGACCGGCTTGCGGCCGAGCATCAGGTCGCGAACCGCCCCCCCCACGAGGTAGGCGGTGAAGCCGTGGGCGTTCAGTCGGTAGAGCACCTTGAGGCAGTCGGGATCGATATCGCGACGCGAGATGCGGTGGCGCGACCGGTCGAGGATGTCCGGCGCCTCGAGCTCTGTCTCGGGCGCTCCGTTAGGGGCTTCTTCAGGTTCTGTCATGGACATCCAAAATAGCAAAAAACGCGATCCGGCTCAATCGGAACCGGCGCCGGCCCTGGCAAATAAAGGTGGCGGGACTTGGCGAGATTCTCATTTTCGGGGTCAAAAACACCGGAGTTAAGGCGAATAGGAGCCGAAAAACGGGCCTAAGTTGCTGATTAATCAGTTGATTTCTGTGGTCCGACCCCATACTCTCATGAAGTTCCCACCCAAGATCTTGCGGATGGCGTCGGGCTTGTAGCCGCGGCGGACGAGCTCCTTGGTGATATTGGGCAGGAGGCCGGCGTTTCCGAGGCCTTCGGGCGGGTCGCTGATGCCGTCGAAGTCGGAGCCCAGGCCGACGTGGTCGGCGTCTCCCGTGACCTTGACGACGTGGTCGATGTGGTCGACGAGTGTCGCGACGTTGACCGCGGGCAGCGTCTTCTTGAACTCGGCCCAACGCTTATTGAAGTCGGCGTAGAACTTGTCGCGGACGGCGCGGTCGGCGTGCATGATCTCCGGAAACGTGGGCAGGCCACGCTCTTTGGCCATCTCGTCGAAGAGCCCGGACTCGGCCTTATCGATCCTGGAATCGAGGAAGCTCGCCGAGAAGTTGATGCCGATGACGCCGCCCTTCTCGGCCAACGCCTTCAGCATCTCATCGCTCAGATTCCGATGATGAGGGGAAAGCGCCCGGCAGCAGGAGTGCGACGCGACGACGGGCGCCTTGGACAGGCGCAGGACGTCCCAGAAGGTCTTGTCGCTCGAGTGGGAGACGTCGATGATCATGCCCAGCTTGTTCATTTCGGCGACGACCGACTCGCCGAACGGGGTCAGGCCGTCGTGGATCGGCTTGGGATCGCCGGAAGCGTCGGCCCAGTCCGTCGCCGTCCAGTGTGTGAGGGTCATGAGCCGGACGCCGGCCCTGTAGAACTCCCGCAGGAGTACGAGGTCGTTCTCGATGGCATAGCCGCCTTCGATCGCGATGAGGACGCCGGTCTTGTTGTCGTTGCGGGCCGTGTTCGCGTCCTGGGGAGTCAGCACCAAAGCCAGGTCCTTGGGGTTCTTTTCGACGAGGTCGTGGACCGCTTCGATCTGGGCGAAGACCTTGTTGGCGGATTGGTACTTCTCGAGGTCGTTCGCGGGCGGCGGGGCGAAGCAGGCGAAGACCTGGAGGTCGACGCCGCCACGCTTGAGCTTGGGGATGTCGATGTGTCCCGCGGGCAGGTCCTTGCTCAGGTCCTCGCCGTCCATGGCCCGGCGGATCGTGTCGCAATGCATGTCGACGACTGTTGCATCGCGGTGGAGAAAGAGCGTCCGGTGGATCGGGTCCAGCAGGTTTTCGCGCGTGGCGGCCAGATACTTGATGATGTCGCAATGATACTGGCTGGCCAGGCGCAGGAGCTCGGGGTCGATCATCCCCGGCCGGTCGCCCGGCAGGTGGTATTCGGGGTGCTCGTCGTCGAGCTTTTCGGTCAGGACCTCGCCGGTGCGCAGGCTGATGGCCGGAACGTTCTTGGTCCAGAACGAGGTGTGGTCGGAGCCGCGGTAGTTCGGCCGCGGCCGGAGCTTGGCGATCGTCGGCGCATCCAGCCCCTTCTGGACGATCTCGAAAAGCTCGGCGAACTCGGTCATCCCGCCGACGAGGAGGTCGCTGTCGCCCGTCCCGACCATGTCGATGTTCATATAGAGGGCGGTCTTGTCGAGGGGGATGACCGGATGTTCGGTGTAATAGCGCGACCCCTGGAGGCCGAGCTCCTCGCCGGCCCAGGAGCAGAAAATGACGGTTCGCGCCGGCTTGAAGTTCGCGGCGCGGAGAGCCCGGGCCGTCTCGAGGACGACTGCGGCCGACCCGGCGTTGTCGTCGGCGCCGGGGTAGATCCAGCCGTCGATGCCGACGCCGAGGTGGTCAAGATGGCCGCCGATGACGAGAGCCTCGGCCTTGAGCTTGGGTTCGGTCCCCGGCATGATGCCGACGACGTTCGGAGCCGTTCGCTCGCCGGAAACGAAATGCGCTTCCATTTCGACTTCGGCGCCGAGATCGAGGGTAAATGAT
>JADGNU010000159.1 GCA_017883305.1 Candidatus Aminicenantota bacterium
TTCCGCGAACGTCTTCAGCTCTGATAACGACCCCGATTTCGTCGGCCAGGCCCTGCCCTTTGCCATCAAGCTTTACGAATCGCTCCTGGCCTCGCTTCCGGACCACGCCGGCCTGCGGCTCCGTACCGGAAGCCTCTACATCATGTATGCCAACGCCTTTGTTGAGACACCTGCCGACCTGACGCCCCGCCGCGACGCCGAGACGAAGGAGTATCTCCTGACTCGGGCCAAGAACCTCTATCTGCGCGGGCGCGACATCCTGTTCGTCGCCCTGGAGAAGAAGAATTCCTCGATCCGCCGACAGCTCAAGGACAGGAAATACGAGGAGGCCATGGCCCCCTTCGGCAAGGCGGACGCGGATCTGCTCTATTGGACCGCGCTCGGCTGGCTCGCGGCCTTCTCCGTCAATCCCTTCGATATGACCCTGGGCCAAACCGTGCCGCAAACGCGGGCCATGATCGAGCGGGTCGAGGCGCTCGCGCCGGGGTACGGGCACGGTTCGCTCGACTCCTTCTATGTCAGCTATTACGGGTCGCTTCCCGACTATCTCGGCGGGAACGCGGCCAAGTCCCGGGAGTATTTTGCCAAGGCCCAGGCGCTGTCCGGCCGGTCGGACACGTCGGCGTTGATGGCCCTGGCCACGACGGTCTCGGTCAAGGAACAGAATGCCGCCGAATTCAAGGACCTCTTGGGACGCGTCCTCGCCTTCGATCCGGACAGCAGTCCCGAGAACCGGCTGGTCAACATCCTGAACCAGCGCAAGGCTCGTTGGCTCCTCGAACACATCAGCGATTATTTCGTCGAATTGGATAACCCATGAACAAAACTCTGCCCGCAATCCTCATATTCGCAGTCTTTGCCACGACTCTCGCGGCCGGGGCGCCAGCGGTCCCCGCTGCGCCCGCCTCGGCAGCCCCCGGCACGGTCGTGATCAAGATCGCCAGCATCGCTCCCAGCCGCTCCCCCTGGGACAAGGCCCTGGAAAAAATGGCCAACGAGTGGGAGCGGCTCTCCAACGGGTCCGTCCAGGTCAAGATCTACCCCGGAGGCATCGCCGGCGGCGAGCAGGACATGATCCGCAAAATGCGCCTGGGGGTCCTGCAGGGCGGAGTGTTCTCGAACATGGGGCTGGCCAAGGTCGACCATTCCCTGACGGTCCTTTCGATCCCTTTCCTCTTCCACTCTCGTGAGGAGTTCAACGCTGTTTTCGACCAAATGAAACCGATCTTCGAAAAGCTCATCGAAGGGAAAGGCTTCAAGGTGATGTTCTGGACGCTCGCCGGCTGGGTCAACTTCTTCTCCAAGAGCCCGGTCCTCGAGCCCGATGACCTGAAAAAGCACAAGATCAGCGTGACCTCGGATTTCCCTGAGCTCGAACAGATCTGGAAGCGCATGGGCTATGAGGTCGTCACCGGCGACAACGATATGATCCAGCTCCAGAGCGGCGGGGTCACGGCCCTCTATCTGCCGCCGCTCATTGCGGGTTCCGGCCAGTTCTTCGCTCTCGCCCCTCACATGCTTGCGCCGTCCCTGGCTCCCCTCCTCGGCGGGTTGCTGCTGAGCGACAAAGCCTGGGCGTCCATCCCCGCCGAGTTGCACCAGCCGTTCCTCGACGCCACGACCGGCGCGGCAAAGGGGCTTTACGAAGAGACAGCGACCCTGGAAGCGGATGCCATAAAGATGATGAAGGACAACGGCCTTATCGTCCACGACCCTCCGGCCGGGGCCATGGCCAAGTGGCGGGAATCCGCCGGGAAAGCCCTCGACGGGCTCTTGGGCTCGGTCTTCTCGAAGGAGATCTACGATCAGGTGATGGGGTACGTCCGGGATTATCGAAAGACCCATGGCCAATAGGCTCGTCCGCGGCGCCCACACGGTCGAAGATACCCTCGCCTTTCTGGCCATCTTCGGCCTCGCCGTGATGCTCCTCGCCGACGCCGTGGCCCAGAAAGTCTTCAAAACCGGGATCAAGGAATCGCAGGTCTACATCGAGCAACTCGTGCTCGCGGCCACGTTTATCGCCGCGGCGGTCACGGCGCGCGAAAAGAAGCACCTGGCTTTGGCCACGGGGTTGTTCCTGCCGGCGCGCCTGAAAGGCCTGGCTACGACGGTCAGCGCGGCGCTGGCCTCGGGCCTGACCCTGGCCTTCGGATTGAGCGCGCTGTCGTTCGCCAGGAACGCGTTCACGGCGGCCGATCGGGTCGGGTTCCTCCCGAAGCGGCTGGTCGTCCTGATCATGGCCGCGGGCTTCCTGGCCATGAGCCTGCGTTTCATCACCACCCTCGAAAAGAAGAAGGCGCGTTGGGGCGCCGCGCTCGCGGCCGTCGTCATCGGGCTCTTCTTCGGCTTCGAACCGCTGGTCCATCTGGTGACCGCGGGCGGCACCGTCCCCGCGCCGGCCCTCTCCGCGGCCGGGGAGTCCCTACAACCGCTGATTTCCGGGCTGGCCGGGCCGATGATCATCGTCCTCATCGCCGCGGCCTTCCTCGGGTTGCCCATTTTCGTCGTCCTCGGCGGGGTCGGCTACTTGCTCTTCGCCAAGGGCGGCCAGCCGCTCGAGATCATCCCCAACCAGGCCTACGGGGTCCTGACCGGGACCGCCATCCCGGCCATCCCCCTCTTCGCGGCCGTCGGCTTCTTCCTGTCCGAGAGCAAAGCGGGGGAGAGGCTGGTCCGATTTTTCCAGTCCGTGTTGGGTTGGATGCCGGGCGGGATGACCGTGATGGCGGTCGTCATCTGCGCCTTCTTCACGACGTTCACCGGCGCTTCGGGCGTGACCATCCTTTGCCTCGGCGGACTCCTGGCGATCGTCCTCGAGAGGGCCGGCTATCCCAAGCGGTTCACGGTCGGGATCCTGACCGCTTCGGGCAGCATCGGCCTGCTCTTCCCGCCGAGCCTGCCCGTCATCATCTACGGCGTCATCGCCCAGACGAGCATCAAGGACATGTTCGTGGGCGGCCTCCTGCCCGGCGTGTTTCTGGTCATTTCCGTCGTGTCCGTCGGCGTCATCTATTCCTGGAAACACCACATTCCACGGCAATCCTTCAAGTTCAGAGAGGCGGTGGGCGCGTTCCGCGAGTCCTTCTGGGAGTTATTGCTGCCGCTCATCGTCTTCGGGCTCTATTTGGGGGGGATCGTCAACCTGCAGCAAAGCGCCGCGGCCGCGTTGCTCTATGTCTGGATCGTCGAGACGTTCATCAAGCGGGACATGAAGATCCGGGATCTGCCCCGCATCTTTCTGCGCGCCGCGCCCATCATCGGCGGCGTGCTGATCATCCTGGCCCTGGCCAACGGCCTGTCCTATTACATCATCGATGCCCAGATCCCGCAGAAGCTCAGCGACTTGGTGACGGCGAAGATCGCCTCTCCCTACGTCTTCCTGCTCCTCCTCAACGTAGCCCTGCTTGTCGTCGGCTGCTTCATGGACATCTATTCGGCCATCCTCGTCGTCGTGCCCCTGATCATCCCGCTGGGGATCGTCTTCCACATCCACCCGGTCCATCTCGGCATCATCTTCCTGGCCAACTTGGAGCTTGGTTATCTCACGCCGCCCGTCGGGCTGAATTTGTATCTCGCGTCCTACAGGTTCGAGGAGCCGATCTCACGCGTGTACAGGGACGTGCTCATCTTTCTTGGGATCGGGCTGGTGGCCGTGCTGCTGATCACCTACGTGCCGTTTCTAACGACCGCTCTGCTTTAAGAAGGGGTCAAACCTAAACTTTTTAACTTTTTTTTGAACTTGCTGTCGGAGCCCGCGACTTTGAAAAGTTAATAAGTTTAGGTTTGACCCCCTCTTATTTGTCGCGGTTGAAGTGGGGCAGGTCCCAGGGGATCTCGAGGGACAGCTCGATGAAGCCGGCATAGACGCCGCCCTCGTGCCAAGGCGCCTGGTAGATCAGCTTTCTTTTGCCGTTCTTCTGGATGGTGTAGATGTTGGTACGGCGCTCGGCCATCATGCTCTCGAGCTTCGAGCGGCTCGGCTCCGGATGGCAGTCGAGGACGTTTGCGCCGATGAGCTTTTCGCCGCCGTCCGCCGCGAACACCTCCCGCGACTTACCGTTCATCTCGATGATCCGTCCCTCGGCGTCACAGACCGTGACCGCGCCGGGGAATTCCTTGATCCAGTCGTTTCCGCTCATGACGACTCCTTTTTGGCCGGCCTCCTGAACAGCTTCTGGAGAGCGAACCCGGCGTATCCGGAGAATCCCGCGGCCAG
Organism: Candidatus Aminicenantota bacterium; assembly: GCA_017883305.1. Lineage (GTDB taxonomy): Bacteria > Acidobacteriota > Aminicenantia > Aminicenantales > Saccharicenantaceae > RBG-16-66-30. The sequence continues at coordinate 4,217 of JADGNU010000159.1, forward strand.
AGCCGCGACCAGCGCGGTCGCGGCGATCATGGGCCACGACTTTCCCAACCCGAACATGCGCGCCATCCGCGTAGCGATGAGATGACTTCCGGTGAGATAGAAGTACGTCCCGGCCCCGAGCCAGAGGAGTCCCGCGGACAGGAGCCCCGTCCGGATGGCCCGCCAACCGCTCGTCGCCAGGGCCGCGCCGAAAGCAAACGGGACGATCATCACCCACCACCAGTAAGGCGTTATGATCTGGAGCGCCAGCATGGCCAGCAGGCAAACGAGCATGGCGATCATCTTACCCCCCGCATCACCGTCCGACCGACGATCCGAGGGTCCGGCTCATCCGCCGACTTGAGGAAGACGAGTTCATAGGGCTTGCCAGCGGCCCAGTCTCCGACCCGGTCATCATAGAACTTCGACCCGGGATCGCCCGACTGTCCGCCGGGATAGTTCCCCCAGGCCCTGACCTCCGCCCCGAGCTCGACGACCATTCTCCAGGACGGCGCCCAGACGGCGTCGATGGCGTCGATGACGTGGCCGCTGCCATCCGCCTCGATCTTCCTGCCGAATCCGGGGATCCTGGCCAGGTGCCGGATCTCGGTCCCCTTGGCCTTGCCCCATCGCCAGGCCTCTCCCCAGGGCCCGAGCTTCTTCTCCAGGTTCGCGACGGCCGACCGGAAAGCCCGCTCGGCGATCCGGGGCAGGGACTCGCGCTCCGGCGTCGTCCGGTCGTCGAACCACGACGCGTCCGGGTCGTTGAGGACGAGATCGATCACCACTTCGCTCGATGGCCGGGCCATGCGTCCCATGGCCTCGGTCGTTTCATCGTCCCAGGTCAGACGGTTGAGCTCGTCCCAGAGCTCGCGGAAGATCGTCGGTGCGACGAGCGGCGCCCGGACCTCGAAATTCCAGGCCCGAAGCTCCTCGAAACACTTCTTTTCGGTTTCAGAGCTCGCCACGCTCAAGAAAGCATCGATAAGGCGCGGCAGAACGGCCCTGGCCCGGATATCCAGGACGTCGGCCTGCATGCGGACCATGTCCTCCGGCGTGATATCGCGCGACGCACGGAGGATCTCGTTGATGCGCGCCCCCCTCTCATACGACGCATAATCCCAGCCGAGATAGTACGGGTAGCTCTCGCCGACAGGGGACTGGTTGGCCGAGCTCACGAATCCTCTCTCCGGGTTTTTGACGTGAGGGACTTGATCCCGTGGTACCCAGCCCCGCCAGTCGTTCGCCGGATCGGAGCCGTCGAGGACGAACCGGCCCTGGCCCTTCCAGCGCAGAGGGAATTGCCCGTTGTGCCAGAGGGAGATCGTCCCCTCACGGTCGGCGTAGGCGAAATTCTGGCCCGGACAGACCCAGGACTTAAGGGCTTCGACATAGTCCGCATAATTCCTGGCCCGGTCGAGAGCGTAGAGGGTCGCGAATTCGTTCGACGTGTCGTGCCCCACCCAGCGCAGGGCCGCCCCCGCGGGCACGTTCATGTTTGTGAAGGCCGGCTCGCCCTCCCACCTGACGATCGGTCCGTAGTCGGTCGTGACGACGCGGTCGAAGACGGTCGAACCGTCCCGGACCTTGATCTTTTCCTCGCGCACGTCCGTCTTGCGCCACTCGCCGCCGTACAGATATTCGGCGTGCGTCCCGTCCTTGAACCTGATGTCATACCAGTCGAGAACGTCGTCCGTCCCGTTAGTGAAGCCCCAGGCAACATGCTCGTTATAGCCGGCCACGACGAGTGGCGCAGACGGGAAGGCCACGCCCCGGACGTTGATGCCGGGCGCGGTGAGCTGGACTTCGTACCAGACCGCCGGAAGCGAGAGCTCGAGGTGCATGTCGTTGCAAAGGATGGGGAAGCCGTCCCGGGTCAGCCTGCCGCTGACGGCCCAGTTGTTGCTCCCCAGGTCCGGTCCCGTCCTGTACCCCGGCGATTCGACCACGCCCACCGGTGAGGCCGCCGCCTCGCCCGTCCCGGGCAGCAGCGGAGCCGGATCGGGTCGGATCCCCGCCCCCGGGCCCGTCCCAGGAGCGCCCGGAGGCTGGGGCACGGAAACCGGGGTGAAGTCGAGCGGCGTGCCCGGCGGGATGACCGGGTCGACGAGCGGGGGAAAGAACGGGAAAAGTCTGTCGAGCGTCCCCTCCCACCCGTCGCCCCAACCCTTCATCCTCGTCATGGCGGCATCCTGGTTGTAGGACGTGAGGGAGAAGGCCATGGCCTTGAGCAGCAGGGCGCACTTGAGCTCCGTCCACGGCTCCGGCCGGTAGTCGAGGATCTTGTATTCGACGGGCAAGCCTTTTAGGCCGATCTCGCGGATGCGGGCGTTGACCCCGGTCGTGAAGGCCTCGAGGGCCTCGCTCGTCTTCGGGTCGCTGCGAAAGGAGCGGAGCGCTCTTTCAGCGGCCCATGGCAGCCCGAACCGCCTGGTGAAGATGTCCTGCCGCACGCCCGCTTTGCCGATGACCTCGGAGATCCGGCCGGCCGTATAAAGCGATTGAAAATCCATCTGCCAGAGTCTGAGATA
>JADGNU010000160.1 GCA_017883305.1 Candidatus Aminicenantota bacterium
GTCCCGAGCCATGGAGATCGCGCCGTCGACGTGCATGAGACCGGTCATGGCCGTCGTTTCGTGGGCGATCGGGGGAAATTCCTTCGTCTCGGGGAGCTGGCCGCCCTGGATGACCTCGATCTTGACGGGATTGTCGGGCTGGTTGGCGAGAGTGACGGTCCGATGGAAAGAGGAGCCGTCGTAGAGCCCGGCGTCGACGTAACGGAGGAAGTTGGCCGCCGTGACCGGGGCTCGGATCAGGTCGACTTCGACGACGATGTCGCCCTTTTCGGTCCGGACAAGGACGCGCGGGTTTTCGGCCGCGGCGAAGGTCAGCGCGGCAAGGGTCGCGAGGCAGGCGATGATCGAGCGTATCTTCACGGGGCCGGTTCTCTCCAAAGAAGCTCTATTCTAGATTTTCCGGGACGTTTCTTCAATTCTTTTCGAGGGCGGCCAGGGCCTCGACGAAGCGTCCGGCCGTGGCGATGTTGTCGTAGTGGGCGAAGCTGGCCCGGCAGATGCCTTCGGGCCGGCCGAGATGCCGGACGACCGCCGCGGAGTAATGGTTGCCGTCGGCGATCTGGATCGCGGCCTTTGTCCAGAGCCTGCGTTTGGCTTCGGTCGCCGTGAGGTCCCCGATATCGAAAGCGAAAGTCGGGACGCGCTCGCCGGCTCGGGCCGGGTCGGCGATGCCGAAGAGGCGGAACCGGGGGAGGTCGAGGGCCCGGAGTCCCTCGAGAACCCGGCGGGTGATGGTCTTCTCAAAGCCCGTGATCGAGGCCATGGCCGCGCCAAACTTCGCCGCCCGGTCGGGAAAGGCCTCCCGAGGGCCGGCCGTGAGTTCCGCCAGCCACAGGAGGTATTCCAGGGCCGCCCCGAGGGCGGCGACCGAGGCATTGTTGAGCATGCCCATCTCGAATTTGCCGGGCAGGGCTTCTTTGTTCGTTTCGACGCGATAGGGCCGGAGCCGTTCGAGGACCTCCTCACGGCCCCAGAGAACACCCATCATCGGGCCGAACATCTTATATCCCGAGAAGACGAGGAAGTCGACGCCGGTCGTCTGGACGTCGAGGAGGCCATGAGGGGCCTGATGGACGGCGTCGACGGCCACAAGACAGGAGAGGGTCTTGCCGCGCACGGCCGCCACGAGGTCCTTCAGGGGGACCAGAGCGCCGTTCCCGTTCGAGGCCGCGGTCACGGCGAGAAGGCCCGTGCGGGAGTCGACGAGCGAAAGAAGGTGTTCGATGTCGAGAGTCCCATCGCTCTTCAGTCGGGCCCGCCGGACCTCGAGGCCGCGGCCCTCGCCGAAGACGGTCTCCCAAGGCGAGACGTTGGCCATGTGATCGAGGTCCGTGACCACGAGGTTTGCGGACGGCGCGAGGACGCCGCGCAGGGCGAAGGCCAGATCGAAGAGAGCCGCCGTGGACGACTGGTGGAAGCTGATCTCGCGGCCGGAGCGGGCGTGAAGGAAATCAGCGATGAGACCGCGAACCCGGGCGTGCAGGGCGGCGGTCTCGGCTTCGCCGGCGACGACGACGCCGGGCATGGGGTTGAGCCGGCCCTGGGCGTCGCGGGAGGCCTCGGCCGCCGTGTCGACCGTCAGGCTGCCGGCGCCCGTATTGAGATAGATGCGGGAGCGGTTCTGCGAATCGTGATCGATCATCGGGAACCGGGCCCGGATCTGGGGGTTCAGGGCTTCGAGAGGAGGAATCGCGTCGCGGTCGGTCATGGTGTCACCTGCGTTCGGACAGGACACAATAGTCCAATCGGCCTCTGAATTCAACAAGGTTGACATGTCGCGGCGGGATGAATTACTAATGCTTCGAAGGAGCTTCCATGAAAAGACCCGCCGCGATCCTGGCATTGACCTTCCTTCTGTTGGCTGTCGCGACCTCATGCCAAAAGGAGCCGGTGGCGACGTGGACGCCCGTCACGGGGCGGATCATGACCCGCTGGGCGGCCGAGGTCCGTCAAGACCTCGTCCTTCCCGAATATCCCCGGCCGCAGATGGTCCGGGAGAGATGGCTCAATCTCAATGGCCCTTGGGATTATGCCATCACGGCCAAGGATGCCGCACGGCCCCAAGCCTGGGACGGCATGATCCTGGTCCCTTTCGCGGTCGAGTCGGCGCTTTCGGGTGTCGGCAAGCCCGTCGGATCGGCCAATGCCCTCTGGTATCGCCGGACGGTCCTTGTTCCCGGGAAGTTCCGCGGCGGCCGGGTCCTCCTTCATTTCGGGGCCGTGGATTGGGAGAGCACGGTCTGGGTCAATGGCCGCAAGGTCGGGACCCATCGAGGCGGATATGATCCCTTCACCTATGACATCCGCGACGCGCTCAAGCGGGGCAAGAAGCAGGAGATCGTCGTCCGGGTCCTCGATCCGACCGACGACGACAATAGCGGCATCGCCCGCGGCAAGCAGGTCATGGCGCCGCACGGCATCTTCTACACGGCCGTGACGGGGATCTGGCAGACCGTCTGGCTCGAGCCGGTCCCGAAGACCTATATCGCCGGGCTGAAGGCCACGCCGGACATCGATAAGGGAATGCTCGCGGTCGAGCCGAAGATCTCGGGGGAGAGCGCCGGGACGAATGTGTCCGTGACGGTCAGCCGGGGCCAGGACTTCGTCGCCAAAGGCGAAGCCTCCGCCGGCGCCGCCATCACTCTCGAGATCCCCAACCCGGCGCTCTGGTCTCCTTCGGATCCCGCTCTTTATGATCTCAAGGTCGTCCTGACGAAGGGAAACGAGGCGCTCGACGAGGTCGTGAGCTACGCCGGGATGCGGAAGATCGCCTTGGGGAAGGACGAGCGAGGCTTCAACCGGCTCTTTCTGAACAACGCGCCGCTCTTCGAATTCGGGCCGCTCGATCAAGGCTGGTGGCCCGACGGTCTCTACACGGCGCCGACGGACGCCGCCCTCCGTTCCGACATCGAAACGATCAAGGCCTTGGGCATGAATATGCTTCGCAAGCACGTCAAGGTCGAGCCGGAGCGCCTCTACTACTGGTGCGACAAGCTCGGGCTCCTCGTCTGGCAGGACATGCCGAGCGCCCTCTTCAAAAGGGACGCCGTGGCGGCCGATGCCCTGACGGCGAGGGACGCCCAGTTCGAAGCGGAATGGAAGGCCGTCATGGAGGCCCGCTCGAATCATCCCTCGATCGTCATGTGGGTGCCGTTCAACGAGGGCTGGGGCCAGTACGATACGGAACGGATCACGGCCTGGACCAAGGCCTATGACCCGACGCGGCTGGTCAACAACGCCAGCGGCTGGACCGACAAGGGCGTCGGTGACGTCAGCGACGTCCATAGCTACCCCGGGCCGGACATGCCGCCGGTCGAGGAGAAGCGCGCCTCCGTCCTCGGCGAGTTCGGCGGCCTCGGGCTTCCGCTGACCGGCCACCTCTGGCAGGCCGAAGGGAACTGGGGCTACCGCAACTTCGACGACACCAAGGTCTACGAATCGCGCTACGCCGACCTCATCAAGAACCTCTATGTACTCTTGGACAAGGGTCTGGCGGCGGGCGTCTACACCCAGACCTCCGACTGCGAGGGCGAGGTCAACGGCCTCATGACCTACGACCGTGAAGTGATCAAGCTCGACCCGGCCCGGTTCTCGACCCTCAACCGCGGCTTCCTGCCGCCGAGCTTCATGGCCGATCAAACGCTCTACGTCGGGCCTTCGTTCATGGTCGAGCTGGCTGTGCGGCCGGGGCCGACCATCCGCTATACGGTCGACGGCTCCGAGCCGGTTCCCGAGTCCGCTCTCTACGACAAACCCATCGTCATCACGGGGCAGACAACCATCAAGGCCCGGGCCTTCTGGCCCGACGGCGTCTCGAGTCTGATCGAGACCCGGACGTTCAGGCCGGCCGAACCGCTGGCGGCCTCGGTCAGCGTCCCCTCGGCAAGGGGCCTGAACTACGAATATATCGAAGGCCGGTTCGAAAAGCTGTCCGACTTCGCGGGGATGACGGCCTTGAAAACCGGAACGGCGGTGCGACCCGACGCCGCGGTCGCCGGACCCAAAGACAAATTCGCCCTGCGATTCCGAGGCTACATCCGGGTTCCCCGGACCGGCGTCTATGTTTTCTACCTCGGATCGGACGACGGGAGCGGGTTATCGGTCGCCGGGAAGGAGATCATCGTCAACGACGGCACCCATGGCATGGCGGAGGAGAGGGCCGAGATGGCCCTCCAGGCGGGCTGGCATCCGATCGAGGTCGATTATTTTCAGGTGGACGGAGACATGGGGTTGACGCTGTCCTGGCGCGGGCCGGGGTTCCCCAAGAGCCCGGTCCCGGCGGCGTCTTTCGGGCGATAAGGGCCTGAGCCGGCGCTTACTTCTGTCGGCCGCCCTTGGCGGCCCAGTCCGCGAAGGACTGCCACTCGGAGATCATGGTGATGTTCTCTTGGCGCGCGGCCTGCAGGAACCAGTCCAAAAAGGCCGGCCTCGTTTCCGGCCATGGCCACGTCTTGGCCGCGCGTTTGGCCTCTTCCTTGAGCTCATCCCAGCGGGTAAGAACCGAGTAAACGACGGGGAGGCTGGCCCGCTTGACGCGGCGTCCGTATTCGGCCGAATGGCGGACCTTCCGGCGCGCGGATTCGAGTGTCTTCCACGAGCACGTCAGGGTCTCGAAGGACAGGAACTTGGCGTCGGCCGGTGAATAGCAGCCCAGGGCATCGCCCGCTTTGGCCAGGGCTTGCTCAAGCCCTTCGAGATAATCATCCATGGGCCCGGCCGCCGGGCCGTAATATCCGGCCAGGAATTCTTCGCGGAGCTTGCCCTCGTCGAGCTTCGGGTCCCAGAGGAGCTTGGCCAGCATCCAGGCCCTGAGCTCGGCCATTTCGGATCCCCAGGACTGGTAGGCGCCCTGCTCGAAAACCCCGCGGACGTTCCGGCCGACGAAAAGGCGGATATTCGGGGCGAGAACGCCATAGTTCGGGTGGGGTTGGACGTAATGCGAGAAGTTCGTCGTGTAATCCCAGATGTAGAGCCGCCCGGCGATCTTCGACCAGCCGTCGAGGTCATCGAAGAAGGCCTTGTTGCGCGGGTCGTCGAGGGGTCGGCCGAAGGAGCATTCGATGCTGCAGAGGCGGACGATGACGCTCGGTCTGGGGCGGACGAGACGAGGAGGCTTGCGCGTGTATTGGTAAGCCAGGGTATCGATGGCCAGCCCGGGGAACTCGGGCTCGATGTCGGCCGCGACCGCGTTGACGAAGCGCAGGAGCGACCCCGCCGGGCCGCCTTCCTCCTCGTCGACGGCCCGGCACTTCGGGCAGGTGCAGTTGCCGAAGCAGTCGTTCTGAGAAACCGAGGCGATCGTGGCCTCCGGATCGGCCAGGAGGCGTTCTTTCAGGTTCCGGACGAGTTCCAGGCGCATCTCCTCGTTGGTCAGGCAGAGCTGGGCGTTTTCGGAGGTCCGTTTGCCGTCGATCTCGCTGAACCACTCCGGATGCGCGGCGAAGTACTTCCCGGGCGGGATGAGGGCATAGAACGTGTGGACGAAGCCCTCGTAGAGCTGACGGCCGCCACGGAGCGCATCGCCGCCGGCCCGCGTGCCGTTGGCTTTGTTGCGGGCCGCCCAAGCCTCATCGAAGGCGACGTACCAATAGGGCTCTCGGTACTCGAGCGGCGGGTTGTAGCGGAGCGAGACGGTCGGGATCGAAAGCGAGGGTTTCCAGGGCATGCGGCTGGCCGTTGAGGTCCACCAGCGGCAGCCGACGACATCCTCGAGGAAGGCGTAAACGGCATAAAGCGTGCCGCGGGGACTTCCTCCCGCAAGGACAAGGTCGCCGCCGGCCGAGCGGACGATGATCTCCTCCGGCGCCAGAGTCGCTCCGACCAGGTCCGGCGCTGCCGACCGCGCGGCGGAAAGTCCGACGAGCAGGCGGCTCCCGGCCGTGCCGGGGTCTTCGGAAATCGGGAACGCCGCCCCGGTGACGATATGGAGAAACAGAGCGAGTTCCTGCGCCGCGAAGCGCTCGGTCTCCGACGCGCCGGGCGCGACGACGACACGGACTGTGGAACGTCCGCGGACGGCGAGCTTTATCCCGGCCCAAGCGGGGCCGGCGGCGATCGAAGCGAGGGCCAAAGCGGTGAGGGCTGTCCGGAGAAAGGACCTATGTTTGGAATTCATGGGCGCATTTTAGCACACAAGCTTTATAGGCGGTTAGAGCTCGAACCGGCCGGACAATCCGGCTATAATGGCGGTCGCGGCGGGCCGGACCCGCGGGGAGGATACTTATGAGCAGCGAAGCCTATGTCATCATCAAACAGAATGAATACATGAAGAAATTCCGGCAGGCGGGGGCGACCGACCCGGCCAAGGCCAAGCCTCTTCCTGAGCTCGGCATCAAACCTGACCGGATCTTCCGGAAGATGCAGGACAAGGATGTCTTCCGGCCCGGGCGGACGCCCGAAACGTTCTATTTGGACGCGGACGCCGCGGAGGAATTCATCGAGGCCAGACGGCGACGGACCTTCGTCATGCTGCTCCTGATCCTCATTGTCGCGGCCATCATGTTCTTCCTGGGCCGCCGCTAGCCTGGACTATTCATAAAAACGCCGGTTTTCTCAGTAAAACCTAAAGACCCAAGACCGGTGTTTTTACCCTTCGGGCAAGCCGATCCGTCCGCATCTGCTTCGTTGCAAAGGGTTCGCAGTACTCGGAGTACAGCTTCACCCTTTGACGCCTCGCATCTGCAGCCGCCTCGGCTCGTGAATAATCCAG
>JADGNU010000161.1 GCA_017883305.1 Candidatus Aminicenantota bacterium
GCGGTGTCCGAGGCCTCGGCCCTCGCCCAGCGCTTCGTCGCGGAGGGGTTTGCTGGCGCCATCTACGAGGTCGGCAACGAGAATGACGGATCCTGGAACCCCATGCTCAGCGTCGCCGACTATACCGACCGGTTCGTCCTCCTCACCAGGGCGGTCAAGCTGGCCGACCCGACGGCCCAGTCCATGGGGCCGGTCGTTTCGGGCTTCGACATGACCTGGATCGCCGGCTTCCTCGACCGCTTGGCCGCGCTTGGCGCCACCGGCCTGCTCGATTGGGTCAGTTACCACCATTACGGCAGCTGGATCTCCAACAGCAACCAGAATGGCATCGATCTCAACGATCCCCAGGACCTGGCCGACGAGCTGGACACGATTCGCGGAGCCCTGTCTTCACGCGGCCTCGGCCGGATCAAGATCGCCGTCAACGAGATGAACGCGGCCATCTGGGATACCGGCTGTACGCGGGACCAGTTCACGATCAAACAGGGGTTGTGGCTGGCCGACGCCCTCGGCGTCTCCCTCCTCGGGGCCGACGCCGCCAATGTCTGGATCCATCTCCACCCCGGGACCGACCCGCACGCCCTTATCGACAGCGAGTCGACGCCGCCGCAGCCGACCAGAAACTATTGGCCCGTGGCGCTCGCCGCGCAAACCCTGTCGTCCATGGACCCGGCCGCGCAAGTTGAGGTCCTGGCGGTCGATCTCGACGTGGCCCCGTCGGTTATGACCGGCTACGCTGTGAGAAAGCCCGGATCGTTGCTGGGGATCCTGCTCGTCAATAAGTCCGATCACGCCCTCGAGGTCGCGGTCGATCTGCCGTCGATCCCGCGGAGCGTCACCGGCCGGCTTATCGGAGAAACGGAATACGTCGCGGCGTCAGGGCCCGCCGCGGTGACGGTCTTGATCGATTCGCTGCGGGCGACCGTCACCGTCCCGGCCACGTCCATCGTCGGGCTCAACGTGCGCTGACCGGCCTCCCGTGCCGCCCGCCGGCGGGAGCTATTTCTTCGGCTCTTCGGTCTTCTTTTCTTCGGCCGTTTTATAGAGCGCGTCGATGTCGCGCGCCCCCCGCTCGAGATAGGGCACGCCCTTGGACATCCATTCCGGCACGGGCTTGCCAAGGAGGAAGTGGTCGAAGAACTCGTCGAGGTGGACGGTCCAATATTTCTGGTTCGCCCTCTCTCTGAGGCCGTGCTTCTCGCCGTTGAAATTGAACATGTAGGCCTCTTTCCCGAGGCGGCGGAGGGCGGAGAAGTACTCGATCCCCTGGTACCACGGCACGGCGTCATCCTCGTCGTTATGGATCGTCAGGTAGGGCGTCTGGACCCGCTCGACCCAGAAGAGCGGCGAGTTCTCGATGAACTGGAGGGCCCGGCCCCAGAGCGGAGCGCCGATGCGGCTCTGCGTCTTTTCGTACTGGAAGGCCCGGGACATCCCCGTGCCCCAGCGGATGCCGCCGTAGGCGGAGGTCATGTTGACGACCGAGGCGCCCGCCTCGACGGCGGCGAAGATGTCGGTCTGGGTGATCATGTAGCTGATCTCGTAGCCGCCCCAGCTGTGGCCCTGGATGCCGATGCGCTTCGGGTCGATGAAGCCCAGGCCGAGGACCTTCTCCACGGCCGGGATGACGCACTTGAGGGAGCTCGGCCCCGGGTAGCCGACCTCGTAGATGATGTCCGGCATCAGGATGACATAGCCGTTGCTGACGTAGCGGGTGAAATTGATGTTTGTCCCCGGCGACGGCGGATAATAGCGATGGAGCCCCTCGGCCATCGTCTCGTAGATGTAGACCATGAGGGGATATTTCTTCGAGGCGTCGAAGTCGTCGGGCTTGATGAGGACGGCCGGCAGCGTCTTGCCGTCGCCGTTCGTGTAGTCGATGAGCTCGGCCTGGCCCCAGCTGTAATCGGCTTGCTGGGGATTCGCCTGGCTGACCTTGCGCGCGGCGGCGAAGTCGGGCCCGCTCACCCAGAGGTCGGGGAACTCCTCGAAGCGCTGCTCGGTATGGAAATAGACGTCGGCGGCCTTGGCCTTGCGCAGGCCCCCGAACTGCTTGTCCATCATGACCAGGCGGGCCGGTTCGCCGGGGGTGGCCAAGTTGACGCGGTAGGCGCCCGAGGCCCGGGTCGTGTCGTCCGTCGCGATCAGGATGACGGGCTCCTTGGCCGGAACGGTCTTCCGGTCGGGGTCGAGGGCCACGTAGCGGAAAACGATCCGGTCGCGCCGGCCGGCGCCGTTCGTGATCATCCGGGCCTTAGAGCCGTCCGGGACGATCTCCCAGATGTCGAAGCGGTCGTAGATGAGGACCGAGGCGTCGCCGTCGGTCCAGCCGCCCGTCCCGTAGGGGCCCGGCTCGCCCGGCGTGTCCCAAGTCTCGTCGACGAGACTGATGCCGAGCTTGGCGGTCAGGTTGAACGTCTTGCCATCGAGGGCGCGGTATGAATAGTAGTTGCGGTCCTCGTCATTGAAATAGAGCAGGTACTTGCCGCCCGGGGAGAGCCGGGCGCCATAAGGGCTCTTTTCGAGGACCTTCTTCCGCGACCCGTCAGCGACGTTGACGAGATAGTTGTCTTCGTAGCTGCGGTCCCAGGAAACGAGCTGACGATAGGGGAGGTCGGACGAGCCGAGGGCCAGCTTGGCGTCCTCGGCGAGCGTGATATCGGGCATGTCGGCCGCGGCCAACTGGACGAACGTCTTGGCCTTCGGCCCGAGATGCATGACGCACATCAACGTCCGCTTCTTCTCTTCGTCGGCCTGGGACTTCTGCATCGGTTGCAGGTAGGGGTCCCTCCAGTTCCAGATGTCGACCTTGACCGGCTCGGGCGCATCCTTGGACTCGGGTTTGGGCGCCGCGGCGATGCCGAAAAAGAGCCGCCCGCCGTCCTTGGAGAACTGGAGCCGGCCGTTCTCGCTGACGGCCAGGCCTTGCGGGAAGCCCTTGGCCTGGGCGGGGACCAACTCCATGGCCGCATTCGGCTTTGCAGTCCCGGCGACGGGAGAGCTTTGGTTTGCCGCTGCGAGCCAATAATAAAGCTTGGAGGCCGACTTCTCGGACTTGTAGTCGTCGCGGTCGCTGGTGAAGGCGAGCTGCAGGCCCTTTTCGTCGAAGGTCAGGTTTTTGTAGTTGCCGAGTCCCTTGAGGAGCGGGACCGTCTTGCCGGTTGCCGCTTCGAGGGCGAAGGAGCCGTCGTTCTCCGGGGTCTTGGACGATACGCCATAGGCGAGCCAGGTGCCGGGCTTGTTCCAGACGTAGTCGACGACCTCGGCGATCTTTGTCTCTTTGCCGGAGGCGAGATCCCGGAGAACGAAATCGGTGCCGGGCTCCTTCTTCTTCTCCTCTTTCTTGGGCTCGTCGGCCTTCGGCTCCTCTTTCTTGGCCTCAGGCTCCTTTTTGGCCTCGTCTTTCTTTTCGTCGGGCTTCTTCAGCGGCGGCTCGAGGAGGTAAGCCATGAAGGCGCCCGATTCCTCAGGCACCTTGAAGCTCTTGACCCGCTCGACCGTCGCCACCTGCCCGGTGGCCAGGTCCATGATGCCCAAGGCGCTCTTGGGCTGTTCCTCGGGCTTCTTCTTGTCCTTCTTGGCCTTGTCGACGTCGGCCTTGAGCGGGGCGATCGTGAAGACGACGAACTTGCCGTCGGCCGTGATCACCGGCTGCTTGCCCCGCGCCGCCCTGAATTCCTTGTTTGTCTGCAGATCCAGAGCGACGAGCTCGCCGTCGCCGTCCTGAGGCACAAGGGCGTATACGAGCCAACGGCCGTCTCGTGAGATCTCCGTTCCCTGGATCGAGCGCCAGCCGTTGTAGGCGTCGTAGCTAACCGGCTTCTTGGTGGTCGCGATCGCGCCGTCCGCCGCGAAGGCGAGCGGCAGGATCAGGGCGACGAGGACCAGGATCCGGTACAGAGAGAGTTCGGTGGATCTTTTCATGGAGTCTCCTCGGAAAGACTGCGTCGGAAAGGCATAAGACGGGAATATACCAGCCCGTCATCCAAGCGTCAACGAAATCGGGGACACAATACCTATTCCCCATTTCGCCGGCGCCGCGAAAGGACTCCTCCGGCCGTCACCCCGTGAAGTAGAGGTAGGCGGTCACAATGAGGGCCAGGACGATGCCGGACGAGATGAGATCCGAAGTCGTCCAACTGGCCCGCGATTCTTTCCTATGCTCGGCCGTGACCGTCCCGTAGGTCAGCCCGCTGATCTTCTCGTAGGACGGCGCCTCCGTCAGATAGCTGACGACGATCATGACGATGACACTGACGATGAAGATGATCAGGCTGAAGTACTGGAAGAAGATGTGATTGACGATCCACAGGAACGAGCCCTCGGCGTAGGAGAACCCCTCGATGAGCTTGACCGGCGTGTCGACGGCCAGGCGGAAGAGACCGAGGCCGAAGCCGGTGCCGAGGGCGGCCAGGCAGCCCTTGGCGTTGAGCCTCTTCATGAAGATGCCGAAGAAGAAGACGACGAAGATGGGCGGGGCCAGGTAGGACTGGACGCCCTGGAGGTAATCGTAGAGGCCGCGGCCGCCGCGGATGACCGGGATCCAGAGCAGGCCGATGAGGACCATGACCCCCGTGGCCATGCGGCCGACCCAAACGAGCTTTTCCTGGGTCACCTTGGGTTTCAAGCGCCGGTAGAAGTCCATGGTGAAGAGAGTCGAGGCGGCGTTGAAGGCCCCGGCGAGAGAGCTCATGAGCGCGGCCAGAAGCCCGGCCACGACGATCCCCCGGACCCCGACCGGCAAGACCGTGGCCACGAGCATGGGAAAGGCCTTTTGGGCGTTGGCCCGGATAAGCTCGGTGCCGGTGCCGAAAAGTTCCTGTTGCAGAGGCTGATTCAGTCCGCTCTTGGCCAGGGCGAAGGCGATCATGCCCGGGATGATGAAGAGGAAAACAGGCAGGAGCTTGAAAAAGGCCGCGGCGATGGAGCCCCGCCGGGCCTCACGTTCGTTCGGCGCGCCGAGGACCCGCTGGACGATGTACTGGTCGGTGCACCAGTACCACAGCCCGACGATCGGCGCGCAGAAGAGCATGCCAATCCAGGGGTAATTGTCGTTGAAGTACCAAGCCATCCGGCCGGCCTCCTTGACCGGCGCCCAGGTCCCCTGTATCCCGGCTGGAACCAGGGGTTTCCAGAGATTGAACATCTCTCCTCCGGCGATCCGCCGGAGCTCGCCCCAGCCGCCGAGGGCCTTCAGGCCGAAATAGGTCACGAGCGCCGAGCCGATGATGAAGATGAACGTCTGGATGGCCTCGGTGTAGGCGACGGCCTTGAGCCCGCCGAGGACCGTGTAGAGCCCGGTGATGAGAATGACCAGGATGGAGCCGATCCAGAAGCTGTCGAGGCCGAAGAGGCTCATCTCCGGCAGGAGGACGCTGAAGACGACGCCGCCGGCGAAGATGCCGACGGCCATCTTGGTCAGGACGTAGGCGACAAGCGAGATGAGCGCCAGGACTGTGCGGGCGGCCGGCGAGAACCGCCGCTCCAGGAACTCGGGCATGGTAAAGACCTTGGAGCGCATGTAGAACGGCACCATGACCCAGCCGAGGACGAGCAGGCACCAGGCGTGGAGTTCGTAGTGGGCCATGGCGACGCCATCCGTCGCGCCCGACCCGGCCAGGCCGACGAGGTGCTCAGCGCCGATGTTCGAGGCGAAGATGGAGGCCCCGATGATGAGCCAGCCCAGGTGGCGTCCGGCCAGGAAGTAGTCGGTCGACGTCCTCTGCTTTTGCAGCATGATCTTCCAGGCCAGACCCAGGATGATGGCGAAGTATGCGGCGATGATGATCCAGTCGAGGGGTTTGAGTACGCTCATGTCCGCTCCTAGGACGCAGGTTTCGCGGTCGGGGCGATTTTACACCAGCTTAATT
Source organism: Candidatus Aminicenantota bacterium (assembly GCA_017883305.1). Taxonomy (GTDB): domain Bacteria; phylum Acidobacteriota; class Aminicenantia; order Aminicenantales; family Saccharicenantaceae; genus RBG-16-66-30. The sequence continues at coordinate 5,871 of JADGNU010000161.1, forward strand.
ACCGCATCAAAGGGCTTTTTTTAGGTTCTTCTCCCGATTCCGGGAGATTCCTCTCTTCGGCTTAGCTCGGGATGTCGCTCCTTGCCCCCGCCCCCCGGCGGCGGGAAGCGTACTCTGGGGAGCGACCCGGCAGAAGTGCGGCGGAGCGACTCGGAGCCGGACTTCTGCGAGATATCTGGAACGAATCTTGGGGTACGGGGGCTTCGGGGCGATATCCATCGCCGCCTCACGAAGGGCTTCCTACTCCGGAAAGAGCATATTGGAGAATATCCCGCACTGAGCGTTTGCGGCGTGTCACCCTCATACTGCTTGAAGACTGCATGGGCATCAGAGCATTTCCCTGACTGAATCCTTTCGTCTTGCGGTCCCCATGCGCCGCGATTAAAGAATATCCCTGATGGATCCTTTGCGGCGCGTGACTCCCATGCTGTCCAGCAGCTCGAGAAGGGGGATGCTGTACTTGCGGGACAGGCCGGTCATCACCTTGAAGTCGGCGACCGTCAGCTCCCGTTTTTCCGAGCCGCGAACCTTGGCGATGATCTCGTCGAGCCAGCGCGAGTGGAGGATGAACCCGTCGATCCCCTCGACGATCTTTTTGCGCTCGGCCAGGACGGCGAGCAGGGTCTGAAGCTTCAACGGCGTGAGCTTGAGCTTCTCCCGGATGTCGTCCAGGGTGACGCTGCCGAGCTCGCCGCTGAGCACCATGGCTTCGAGCGCGGCCAGCGTCCCTTCGTCGGCGGCGGACAGCGGAATGCGGAAGTCCGGCAGCCGGACGATGCCCGACTCTTCGACGACCCGGCCTTCCTTGGCCAGGAG
>JADGNU010000019.1 GCA_017883305.1 Candidatus Aminicenantota bacterium
CATCGCTGAAGTAAACCTGGGCCTTGGTGAGAAAGAACCGGATGAGCTCGTCGGGGGCGATCCCGAGGCCCCGGCAGTCGAGAAGGGCGAGATAGGTCCCCTCCGGCCGGACGAGCCGGATGCCGGGAATGCGCTCGGCGAGGAATCGGTCCATGAAGTCGATGTTGGCCTCGAGGTAGGGCAGGAGCTCGTCGAGCCATTCTCCGCCGTGGGCGTAGGCGGCTTCGAAGCCGACGACCCCGAAGACCTGCCCGAGCTCGTAGCCCGCCCGATCCGTCTCCAGCTTGAAGGCCTCGAGGAGCCTGGGATTGGAGGCGATGACGGCCGCGGTCGACAAACCGGGGATGTTGAAGGCCTTGCTCGGGGCGATCCCGGTGACCGTTCGCGCGGCAAGCTCCGGGGACAGAGCGGCGAAGACGCGGTGGACGTGTCCGCTGTAGACGAGGTCGTGATGGATCTCGTCGGCAAAGACGACCAGATCGTGCTCCAGGGCGACGCGGCCCAGGTGCTCGAGCTCCGCGGCCGTCCAAACCCGGCCGACCGGGTTGTGGGGGCTGCAGAGGATCACCATGCGGACGTCCGGGTCGATCTTCCTCTCGAGGTCGTCGAAGTCCATGACATACCGGCCCCCGTCGAAGCGGAGCGGGTTCCGGACGATGCGGCGGTCGTTGTGTTCGACGGCGGAATAGAACGGATGATAGACCGGCGTTTGGATGATGACCGCGTCCCCAGGCTTAGTAAACGCGCGGACGCAGTAGTTGAGGGCGGGGACGATGCCCGGCGACTTGGCCATCCAGCCCTTTTCGACGGCCCAGCCGTGCCGCTTTTGCAGCCAGTCGATCGCCGCCTGCCAAAAGGTTGGCGGGATGAGCGGGTAGCCGAAGATCCCGTGCGCCGCCCGGCGCTTGATCGCCTCGACGACCGCCGGCGGGGCCTCAAAGTCCATGTCGGCCACCCACATCGGGATGGCCTCCTCGACCCCGAGGACCTTGCGGGGGTAGACCCACTTCAGGGATTCGGTCCCCGTCCGGTCGACGACTTTGTCAAATGGGGACATGATACCCATTCCCCTATTTCCCTTCATTCCTTCGGTTTCACCCACGTTTGACCCTTATCATTCCCAGCCCCCATTTTCCGCCGGCCCGGCCGGCGCCTCGGGAAATTGGGGAATAGGTATTGTGTCCCCCATTTAGATGAGGAACTTGCCGTCCTTGGCGATGGCCTTGCCCCTGGCCGTGATGGTCACCTTATCGACCAGGGCGTCGAAATGATACGTGCTCTTGTTCTTGCCGATGCCGTAGGAGTCGCCGATCGCGAAATGGACGGTGCCGAAAGCCTTCTCGGCCTCGAGCATGTTCGGGCAGATCCGGGCGCCCTTGTTCGTGCCGATGCCGAACTCGCCGATGATGCGGGCCGTCGGGTCGTCGCCGACCGTCTTGATGACCTCGGCGATGCCGGCGCCGGTGAAACCGACAAGCTTCCCTTCCTTGAAGGTCATCGTGCCGTGGCCGAGCTTGTCGTCGATGAGGCCGATGACGATCTTGCCCGTGAACGTCTCCTCGACCGGGGCCGTGAAGCACTCGCCGGCCGGCAGGTTGCCATGCACGCCTTTCTTGGAGATGTTGCCGATGTCGGCGTCCCACCTCCGGCCCTTGACGCTGAAGGCGATCTTCGTCCCGGCCGCATTCTCGATGACGACATCGTCCGCGTCCTTCATCGCGTGCATCACCTTCTTGGTGAACTTGGCCATCTCCGAGAAGTCGATGGCCACCAGCCGCTCCATCATGTCCCTGGTGATGCCCGGCATCATGCAGATGCGGCCGTGCTTGGCCCCCTCGGCGACCATGAAGCCGCGGAAGGGCTTCTCGGCGAACCGCCCTTCGAGGAGGTACATCGTAACGTTGGCGCCGCGAATGAGCTCCTTGAACTGCCGTGTCGGCCCGGTGATGGGCCGCAGCGTCTCGGTCATGAGATAGGTCGTCGTTTCGGCGCCGGCCTGTTTCGCGTAGAACGCCAAGGCCTCGGCGATCTCGAGCTTCGGTATGTCGGTGACGAGCAGGTACTTTTCTCCCTTCCGGACCCGGAGGGCCTGGTTGATGGCCCGGTCGGCCGCCGCGTAGAGTCTAGTCGATTTCATGGTTGACCTCCGTTCTTATCATGCCGCTATTTCTGGCGCCGCGCGTCCCAGTAGACAAAGCCGCATAGGAGGACGAACGCGACGAGGCTGATGATCTGACCGTAGCTCGAGAACCAGGGCCAGGGCGTGCTGTCGACCCAGCGCCCGCCCTCGAGCACCATGGGAATGCCCACGCTGATGGCCTGATCGACCTTGAGGAGCTTGAGGACGGCCAGGACGATGCCCATGAGGGCGCCCCCGGCGATGAACCCGGACGAGATGAGCGTGCCGCGGTTGTTGCGCCGCTCGGCCAGCTCCTTGTCTTTGGTCGACGACTTGACCAGGTGGGAGATGAGCCCGCCGACGAGGAGAGGCGTCGTCAGCGGCAGGGGCAGGTACATGCCCAGGGCGAAGGCGAGCGGCGGCACCTTGGCCAGCTCAGCCATGAGGGCCACCGAGGCGCCCATGCCGTAGAGCAGCCAGGTCACGGGCTCCCGCGACATCATCGATTTGATGACCGTGGCCATGAGATTGGCCTGCGGCGCGGCCAGGGCCCCGCTCTGGAAGGAGAAGGCCTTGTCGAGGATGTAGATGGCCACCCCGACGGTCAGGGCGGAGACGAGGATGCCGGCGAACTTGAACCGCTCCTGGTTGCGCGGCGTCGCCCCGAGCCAGTAGCCGATCTTGAGGTCGGTGACGAAGCTGCCGGAGATCGACAGGGCCGTGCAGACGACCGCCCCGATGAGCAGGGCCACGGCCATGCCTTGCTCCCCGGACAGCCCGGCGCCGAGGAGCACGACGCTCGACAGGATGATCGTGATCAAGGTCATGCCCGAGACGGGGTTCGTTCCGACGATGGCGATGGCGTTGGCCGCGACCGTCGTGAACAGGAACGACAGGAGCAGGCAGATGAGGACGCCGATGACGGCCAGCTTGAAGTTCGAGATCCAGAGGAAATAGAGGAACAGGCCCGCGGCGGTGGCCAGGAGCCCGAGGATGATCGTCTTCATGTTCAGGTCGCGGTCGGTCCGCCGCGTCTGCGCGGCGGCCGCCTTCTTCCCCTTGAAGAGCTCGCGGAAGCCGAGCGAGAACGACTTGACCATGACCGGCATCGACTTGATGATGCCCAAGACGCCGGCCATGAAGATGGCCCCGATGCCGATGTTGCGGACGTAGGTGCTGAAGATCTGGGTCTCGCTCATCCCGGCGATTGGCACGGTGCCCGGATAGACGGCTCCCGGGATGTGCTGGCCGAGGAACCAGATGGCCGGGATGAAGGCGAAGTGCGACAGGAGGCCGCCGGCGACGATGACCGCGTTGTAGCGCAGGCCGATGACGTAGCCGAGGCCGAGGAAGGCCGACAGGGCGTCGATCTTGAGGACCATCTTCGTCTTGACGGCCAGGTCGTCCATGAACGGCAGGAAGCGGAACGTGATCATCTCGTCCCAGAGGCGGACCCCGATGGTCAGGAACTCGTAGACGCCGCTCACGACGAGGCCGAGGATGAGGGCCCCGGCCTGCTTGCCGCCCGATTCTCCGGAGACCAGGATCTCGGTCGTGGCTGTGGCCTCCGGGAAGGGGAGCTTGCCGTGCTGCTCGACGCAGAAGTAGCGGCGCAGGGGAGTGAGGAACAGCACGCCGAGGCAGCCGCCGAGGAACGTCGAGAGGAAGATCTTGACGATGTCCGTGGGCAGGCCGAGGATGTAGAGGGCCGGGATGGTGAAGATGGCCCCGGCCACGAGGGCGCCGGAGGCGGCCCCGATCGACTGGAGGATGACGTTCTCCAGGATCGTGCTCTTCCTCTTATAGACATAGCCGATGCCGACGGCCAGGATGGCCACGGGGATGGCGGCCTCGGGGACCGTGCCCACCTTGAGCCCGAGGTAGGCGATCGAGAAGGTGAAGAAGAGGGACATGACCAGTCCCCAGAGGACCGAGCGTGCGGTGACTTCGGGGACCACGGCGTCGGCCGGGACGTAGGGCTTGTAGGACTGGCCGGGGGGCAGCTCCTGGTAGGCTTCAGGCGGGAGCGATTTGGGGGACGTCTCCATCGCGGTCTCCTTTCTCAGCGCGTCGTGTATGGACGAAACTCAGGCTGCGAGACTCAGGATGTTTTGGTGTACCTCGACATGACGTCTTCGCTGAGGCGCTGGTAGGCCTCGGCATTGATCTTGACCTTCTTGCCTTCCCGGGCCATGGCCATGTAGGACTGGAGGAACTTGTTCTTCTTCTCTCCGAGGAGGGTGTCGCGCTCGGTGGCCTTGACCTTCTCGAACTCTTCCCGGGTCGCCTCCTTCCGCTCGAGGACGCGGAAGATGGCGTAGCCTTCGTCGACCGCCAGGGGCTCGCTCGCCTGTTTGAGCGGCAAGCTGAAGAGGAGGCCGTCGATCTCCGCCCTGTCGCCGACGAGACTCAAATATTGTTCTTTCTTGTGACCTTCGACGAACTTGTACTCGAGCTTGAGCTTCGGGCCCTCGGCGCTCCAGTTGTCTTTGAGCGACGCCCGGACCTCGCGGAGCCTGGCCTGGGCCTTGTTCCTCTTGAACTGGTCGAGGATGTCCTTGGCGACCTGGTCCCGCACTTCCTCGAACTTGGCCGGGCGCTCCGGCTCGATCCCCTTGAGCTCGGCCAAGGCCTCGCCCGCGTAGGTGAAGATCGGCGCGGAGATGTCTTTTTCCTTGAGGCCGAAAAGCGCCTCGCTGACCGCTCCGGAAGTGTCGAAATCGCCCAGGAGATCGCCCTTCTTCAGGGCCCCGGTCGAGGCCGGCTTGAGGCCTTCCTTCTGTGCCGCGACGTCGAGGCTCTTCTCCTTGCGGGCCAGACTCTCGAGCCGCTGGATGCGCTCGGCCACAAGGGCCCGGGCCTTCTCTTCCTCGAGGAGGCCCTTGATCGTGGCCTTCACCTCGGCCAGGGGCTTGGTGACGGCCAGTGTCTTTTCGGTGACCTTCAGGATGGCCGCGCCGGCCTCGGTCTCGACGACCTCGGAGACGCCGCCCTTGTCGAGCTTGGCCACGGCCTCGGTTTCCGCGGCCGAGAGGGATCGCCAGTCATAGAGCCCCCAGTCGCCGCCCGCGGCCGCCTTGTCGTCCTTGGAGGACGCGCGGGCCAGGCCGGCGAAGTCCTCGCCGCCCGCGGCCCGATTCCGGAGGCCCTTGGCCTGGGTCCGCACGGTGTCCTTGTCCGTGGCGGTGAAGGGCAGCCAGATCCGGCTGACCTGGACCTTCTCGGGCTCCTGGAACTGCGCGGTGTTGTCCTTGTAGTACTTGTCGATCTCGTCGTCCTTGACCGCGACCTCCTTCTTGAGATCGACCGTGCGCAGGACGACGTAGTCGGCGGTCCGCCGCTCCGCGATCTTGTAGCTCGCGGCGTTGCCGTCGAAATGGGCCCGGAGCTCTGCCTCGCTGGGCGTCTCCGTGACCTCGGTCTTGGCCGTCTCGGCGACGAGATACTCGATCTTGGCCGTATCATTCTGCTTGCGGTAGGACTGCCAGATTTCGTCGTCGGTGACGAAGATGCCGGCGGTCAGGACCTCGACGACCTTGCCGATGAGAACATCCTGGCGAAGCCCGGCCTCGAAGTCGGCCAGGGGAATGTGGTTATAATCGAGGATGCGCCGGTACGAATCGAAGCCGACGAACTTGCCGTCCTGCTGCAGGGCGGGGTAGGCGACGATCTTGTCCCGGACCTCGGCGTTGGTCGCCCGCAGGCCCATGTCCCTGCCGATCTCGAGCAGAAGCTGCTGCTGGACGAGCTGCTCCAGGGTCTGCTGCGGGATGCCGAGTTGCTGGATGAGCTGCGCGTTGATCTCGCCGCCGAACTGCTTGCTGATCGACTCGAGCCTCGACCGGAGGGCCTGGAAGAAGGCGTCGGAGGAGATCTTCGTGCCGCCGACGCTGGCCAGGGTATCGGACCGGTTGGTTTCGCCCAGGCGTCCCGCGCCGCCCCAGATGGCGAAGATCGCGACGATGAACGTGGCGACGATGAGCCAGAGGACGGGCTTGAGCGACTTGACGTTCTTTCTCATGGTTTTCAGCATGGGTTCACCTCGAAGGGGCCGGTGTCCGGCTAAGAGCCGCGCCCGTGCGTCCGCGGCGTCGCCGCTCATGATCGAACAGGGGACGCAGCTTCTGATAGGTCGTGTCCAGGTCTTCGATGAAGACCCGCGTGTCCCCGACGAGGGGCATGAAATTGGAGTCCCCCGTCCAGCGGGGGACGACGTGGAGATGGTAATGCCCCGTGACGCCGGCTCCGGCGCTCGCGCCGAGGTTCATTCCGGCGTTGAAGCCCTGGGGGGCGCAGGCCTCGCGCAGGACCCGGAGCGCGGTCCCGAAAAGCTCGGCCAGCTCGGCCCGCTCGTCCGGGCCGGCCTCCGTGAAATCCGCGAGATGCCGCTTGGGGGCGATCATGAGGTGGCCGGGCGTGTACGGGAACCTGTTGAGCAGGATGAAATTGCGCCGGCCGCGCCAGAGCACGGCCGCGGCCCGGTCGTCGCGGCCCTTGAGGGCCTGGCAGAAGATGCAGCCCTTCACGGCCGACGACCCGCGGACATAGTCGGCCCTCCACGGGGCGGAGATGTAGCGCATTACTTGTTGATCAGCTCCTTGAGGAGCTTGCTCGGCTTGAAATAGAGGACCTTCTTCGGCGGGACCTTGACCGGCTCGCCCGTCCGGGGGTTGCGCCCGGCCCGCGACGTGCGCCTCCGGAAGCGGAAGCTGCCGAAGCCGCGGATCTCGATTTCCTCGCCGCGGAGGATCGCTTCCCGGATGGTCTCGAAGAACAGATTCACGCCTTCTTCGGCCTCCTGCTTCGGGATGTTCAGCTCCTGGGAGATCTTGTTGGTCAGGTCCGCCTTAATCATGGGGGTCCTCCTTTTTGGTTCTCTTTTTAGGGGCCTTGAAGCCCTTTAGCTGGTCTCTCATGATGTCGCCGAGGGTCATCCGGTCGTTCTGCGTCTCCATGAAGCGCTGGAAGTCCTGCTTCTCCATGTCGTAGACGGCCTGCTTGAAGCTCAGGGAGATCTTCTTGGCCTTGGGATTCATCTTGATGATCTTGGCGTTGCGTTCGTCGCCGACGGCGAAGGCGTCGGATGGCTTCTCGAGCTTCTTCTCGTCGAGCTCGGCGGTGAAGACGACGCCCTCGATGCCCGGGACGATCTCGACGAAGGCGCCGAAATCCGTCAGGCGGACGATCTTGACCTTGACGACGTCGCCGGGCTTCTGGCGGATGAAGAAATCCTCCCAGATGTCCCCCTCGAGCTGTTTGATGCCCAGGGAGACCTTCTGCTTGTCGACGTCGACGTTGAGAACGATGGTCTCGACCTCCTCGCCGACCTTGAGCTTCTCGGAGGGGTGCTTGATCTTCTCCCAGCTGATGTCGGAGATGTGGACGAGACCCTCGATGCCCTTTTCGACCTCGACGAAGGCGCCGAAATCGGTCAGGCTGGTGACCGTCCCCTTGACCCGCGAGCCGACGCTGTGCTGCTGCCGGAACGTCTCGAGGGGGTGCGGAGAGGCCTGTTTGAGACCGAGGGAGATGCGCTTGGTCGTCGGGTTGACGTCGAGAATGGTGACCACGACCTCCTGGCCCGGGGTGAGGACCTTCTTGGGGTGGACGAGCTTGCGGGACCAGGTCAGGTCGGAGATGTGGACCAGGCCCTCGACGCCCTTCTCGAGCTCGACGAAGGCGCCGAAATCGGTCAGGCTGGAGACCTTGCCGGTGATCTTCTGCCCGGCCTTGTATTTCTCGGCGATGTTGGCCCACGGGTCGGGCGTCAGCTGCTTAAGGCCCAGGGAGATCTTCTCGTCCTTCTCGCTGAAATCGAGGACGACGACCTCGACCTCCTGGCCGACAGCCAGGTGTTCGGAGGGATGGGTGCTCTTGCCCCATGAGATGTCCGAGACGTGGAGCAGGCCCTCGATGCCGCCGATATCGACGAAGGCGCCGAAGTTGGTCAGGGATTTGACCCGGCCCGGGAGCTTCTGGCCCTTGGCCAGGGTGCTGAAAACGTGTCTTCTCTTCTTCTCGCGCTCGTCCTGGAGGACGAGCTTGCGCGACAGGACGGCGTTCTCGGTCTTGCGGTCGAACTTGATGACCCGGAACTTGAACGTCTGGCCGATGAGCGATGACGGGTCCCGGACCGGCCGGATGTCGACGTGGGATTCCGGCAGGAACGCCGGCACGCCGACATCGACGTTGAAGCCGCCCCGGGTCCTCTCGATGATCGTGCCGCTGACGGTCTGGCCGCGCTCGAAGGCCCGGTCCAGGTCCTCGATGGCCCGGACCGCGTCGGCCCGCTTCTTGGACAGGACGAGGTAGCCGTCCTTGATGTCGGTCGTCTCGAGCATCGTGTCGATCTCGTCCCCGGGCTGTAGGGCTTCCAAGGCCGCGGGGTCGGCGAATTCCTCGCTGGGGATGAGGCCCTCGGTCTTGAAGCCGACATCGACAAGGACGTGGGTCGGGGTGACCTTGATGACCTTGCCCTTGAGGACCTTCCCCATGGTGATCTCTTTGGTGCTGTACTCGTAGCGGTCGAGCAGGTGCTCGTAGTCTTCTGACGACATCCGGTCGTCGCGGTCGGGCTGCTTGGTCGGCTCGGTCATGGCGCAAAGCTCCTGAAATGAAGATACGAGGGCGTCCCTCTTCGGAGGGCCCGGATAAGACGATTCATCCTATCGAAGATCCGTGGTCTTGTCAACTCTAAGTCCAAATGGGGCCGTGACTTAGGGCTCGGCCTCGACGGCCTTTTCCTCTTCGAGGATCTTGGCGATCTCGGCCTCCGACGGCAGCCCGTCGAGGCTGTCGAGCCCGAGGTAGAGCAGGAATTCGTCGGAGGTCCGGTAGACGAGGGGATTGCCCGGGGCCTTCTTGCGGCCGACGATCTTGATCAGCTTTTTCTCGAGCAGAGTCTTCAGCGCGCCCGTCGAGTCGACGCCGCGGATGGCCGAGACCTCCGACTGGGTCACGGGCTGGCGGTAGGCGATGGCCGCCAGCGTCTCGAGGCCGGCCGACGATAGCCGGTTCTTGCGCTCGATCTGCAGCAGCCGGCGGACCTCGCGGTCGTGGGCCGGCTTCGTCGAGTAGAGCCAGCCGCCCCCGGCGCGGATGATATGGATGCCCCGGCCTTCGGCCTCGTACTCCCGGATAAGGTCCTCGATCGCGGCCTCGATCTCGGCCGCCTCGACGCCCTCGACGATCGTCCCCAGCTGGGCCAGGGTCACCGGCTCCTGGGAGACGAAGATGAGGGATTCGATGAGGGCTTTCAGGGAGTTATTCATGTGCGGCCGTCCTGTGCGGGTCCTTACGGAGCCAGACGCGGATCGTCTGGAAGAGCTCGTCCTGGACGGCCACGGCCACCCGGGACTTGACTAGCTCGAGGATGCAGAAGAAGGAGACCAGGGCCTCCTCGAGCGAGGCGTGGGATTCGAAATATTCGAGGAAATCGAGCACGTGCCGTTCCTGGAGGAGCGTCACCAGCTCCTTCATCTTGACCTCGATCGGCACGTCACGGCCGCGGATGACGCGGGTGTCGTCGGCCTCCCGGCGCTTCATCATCCGGAAGAACGACTCGGCCAGGTCGAAGAGCGACAGCTCCACCGGCTCGAGCTCGCTCTCGCCGTGGAGCGGCGGGATGAAGTCCCGCTTCCACTGGAGGATCTGGACGTCCTCCCGCTCGCGGAGAAGGGAACAGGCGGCCTTGACCTTCTCGTACTCGACGAGGCGGTCGATCAGCACCCGGCGCGGGTCCTCGTGCTCGGCCAGGTCGGTCTCCCGCGGCAGCAGCATCTGCGACTTGATGTAGATGAGCAGCGCGGCGATGAACACGAACTCGGCTTCGCGGTCGAGGTTGATCTCCGTCTTCCGATCGAGGTAGCCGAGGTAGTCGCGGGTGATGGCCGCGATAGGGATATCGTGGATGTCGATCTTCTTTTTGCGGATGAGGAAGAGGAGCAGGTCGAGCGGGCCCTCGAAGACGTCGAGCCGGACCTGATAGCCGTCGGACGCGGCCTCTGCGGAAGGCGGAACGGAGGCGTCCTCGACGGGCGGAGCTTCTTCGACGGGGGTTTCGGGCATGCTAGGAGAAAAGCCGGAGGACGAGATTCTGGATGGGCGAAAAAACAAAAGTCAGGGCGTTGGTGTACATCAGGGCGATGAGGATGAAGAACCCGTATGGCCTGACCCGCTGGAATATCGCCGCGGCCCTTTCGGAGAGGAGTCCGGTCAGGATGCCGCTGCCGTCGAGAGGGGGGATGGGGATGAGGTTGAAGACGGCCAGGGAAGTGTTGATCAGGGCCATGTCAAACAGGATCGTGCCCAAAGCCTGCAGAGGCTTGACGAGGATCGAGGATTCCGGCACGCCGGCGCTGGCGAGCTTGAGGAGCTGAAAGAGGATGACCGCCGCGGCCGCGGTGGCGATGTTGGCGATCGGGCCGGCGAAGGAGATCCAGAGGCCCCCTTTGCGCGGGTGCCGGAGGTTGTGGGGATTATAGGGGACGGGCTTGGCCCAGCCGAACACGGGCTGCTTGAGGAGGATGAGAAGGAGCGGGAAGATGATCGTGCCGAACAGGTCGATGTGGACCAGGGGATTCAGGGAGGCCCGCCCGAGGGCCGCCGCCGTCGGGTCACCGAGTCGGTTGGCCATCCAGGCATGGGCCGCCTCGTGGACGGTGATGGCGAAGAAGATGACGAAGGCCTGAATGAGTATGAGTCGGATATCCATGGGCTAAAGACTATCTCTTATAGCATATCCGGGGGGATCCGTAAACACCGCCGCGGGCTCGAATCTGCCGCCGGGGAATTCCCGGGACACGATCCCTTTTCAAGAGAAAAGGGTCATGTCCCCGAATTCCAACCCCGTCGTCAGATCCGTCCGATAAGCCGGATTCGCCTATCCGGCTTATCGGGATTCGACGACGACTTCGAAGCCTTCGCGGACGGGCGGCGAGGCGTAATACGGCAGCAGCTTGACCAGCTGTTCCTGGTAATAGCGGTTCTCCTCGTTGGCCAGGGCCGCGGCTTCGTCGTCCCAGAAGGTCAGGGCGACGCAGCGGCCCCCCCGGCGGTCGGCGAGCAGGTAGATGGCCCGGAAGCCCTTCTGGGCCCGGGCCGCTGGGACGACGCTCTGATCGAACACCCGGACGCCCTCGTCGTACTTTTCAAGGTGAAACGACAGTGTAGTCATGCGCACGTACATGTTCTTCCCCCCTGAGGCTGGACGATCCCGGCTGTCGGCCTGGCTCGGGATGATGAATCCTGTCCGGCGGTCGATCCGCATAGGCATCGGCATCGCCCCTCCCGTATCCAGGAATACAATAAGCCCCTCCGCCTCCCGGAGTCAACCCGGTCCAGGTTAATCTTTTAGCGCGGGGTCTCGGAAAACTTCCCGGCCGTCGAGGAGCGTCAGGAGGACCTTGGCCCGTCCGATCTCCGAGGCGGGGATGGCGAAGAGGTCGCGATCGAGGACGATGAGGTCGGCCGCTTTGCCGGCCTCGAGCGTGCCGCGCGTCCGCTCCTCGTGACTGAGCCATGCGCCGTTCACGGTGTAGGCCCGGAGCATGGTCATGAGGTCGACCCTCTCCTCGGGGATCCAGGCCTCGCCTGGCGGAGCGTCCGGCCCCCGGCGGGTCAGGGCGACCTGGATGGCCAGGAGCGGATTCATCGACGAAACCGACCAATCACTTCCCCCGGCGATCCGGGCCCCCGTCCGGGCGACGCTCCCGATAGGATAGAGCCAGCGCGACCTTCGGGGACCGAGGAGGGGCAGGGTCAGGTCGGTGATGTAGGTGTCGGCGTAGGCCCAGAGGGCCTGGAAATTGGCCGCCGCGCCCAGTTGCTTGAAGCGGGGGATGTCGGCGGGATCGATGAGCTCGAGGTGGGCGATATGATGACGCATATCGCGAAAGCCGTTGGACCGGCCGGCGGCCTCGAAGGCATCGAGGGCCATGCGCACGGCCCGGTCGCCGATGGCGTGGACATGGATCTGGAAGCCGGCGAGGTCGAGAGCCCGGGCCAGTGCGTCGAACGCCTCGGGCTCGAGGAGCGGCGTGCCCCGGTCGCCGGGACGGTCGATGTAGGGCTCGAGAAGGGCGGCCGTGTGCGGCTCCATGACGCCGTCGGCGAAGATCTTGGCCGCGGTCGCTTTGAGCCGTCGGCCCGCGTACCGCCGCCGCAGGCCGGCGAGCCGCCTGACCTCGGCGACGCCCCGGTCCGTGTCCACATAGAGCGAGGCCAGGACCCGGACCGTGAGATCGCCGCTCTTGTCGAGGGCCGCGTAGGCATCGAGGGTCTCCGGTCCGGCGCTGGCTTCGATGATCGAGACGATGCCGAAGCGGTTGGCGAGGGCGAGTCCGGCCCTCAATCCTCTTATATAGTCCGCCGGGCTCGTTTCGGGGACGAGCCTTTCGACGAGGTCCGCGGCGCTTTCGCGCAAAGTCCCGGACGGGACCCCTGTCTTGGGATCGCGCTCGATGCGGCCGCCTGCGGGGTCCGGCGTGTCCCGCGTGATGCCGGCGAGGGCCAAGGCCCTCGAATTCACCCAGGCGGAATGGCCGTCGGCCGAGTCCAGGACTACGGGGCGGCCGGCGACGATGGCATCGAGGTCCTCCTTGCGCGGATTCGCCTGCGGGAAGAGCGGCAGGTCCCAGCCTCCTCCGGTGATCCACGCGGCGTCCGGATGGGCCGCGGCGTAGTCCCGGACCTTAGCCAGGACCTCCTCTTTTGCGCCGAGTCCGTTCAGATCGCAGAGACCGAGCTCGACCCCGCCGGCGATGAGATGGACGTGCGAGTCTTGAAAGGCCGGCAGGACCAGCCGGCCTCCGAGGTCGACGACCCGGGTCGACGGGCCCCGCAGCCGCAGGGCCTTGGGCCTCGCCCCGACGAAGACGATCTTTCCGGCCGTCACCGCCAGAGCTCCGGCCCGCGGCTGGCGCGCGGCCATCGTGGCGACCACGGCGTTCGTCAGGATGAGGTCCGCCCGCTCGACCGGGGGGCGGCCGCAGGCGACGGATCCCGCGGCGACGGCGAGGAGCGCGAGGACGGCGGAACGGATCTTCGGCATGGCACGGACCTCCTGTCGGGTTGCGCTCAACCGGCGGAGCCTTGCTTGAGGCGCCGGTCCATGGCCGCCGCGGCGGTGCGGGCGTCGCCCATGGCCAGGATGACGGTCGCGCCGCCCCGGGCGATGTCCCCGCCGGCATAGACGCCCGGCAATGACGTCGCCATGGTCTCCCAATCGACATCGATCGTGCCCCACTTGCCGACCTTGAGACCCGGCGTCGTTTGGGGGATGAGCGGATTCGGGCTCTGTCCGATGGCCACGACGACGAGATCGACCTCGGCCGTGAACTCCGAGCCGGGCACGGGCACGGGCCGGCGGCGGCCCGACGCGTCCGGCTCGCCGAGCTCCATGCGCAGGCACTCCATGGCCTTGACCCGGCCGTGCTCGTCGCCGATGTAGCGCGTCGGCACCGTCAGGAAGTGGAATTCGATGCCTTCCTCCTCGGCGTGGTGGACCTCCTCCACGCGGGCCGGCATCTCGACCCTGGAGCGGCGATAGATGATCAGGGCCCGCTCGGCGCCAAGGCGCTTGGCCGTCCGCACGGAGTCAATGGCCACGTTGCCGCCGCCGATGACGGCGGCCCGGCGGCCCGGGAAGACGGGCGTGTCGTAGCGGGGAAAGTCGTAGGCCCGCATCAGGTTGACGCGGGTCAGGTATTCGTTGGCCGAATAGACGCCGACCAGGTTCTCGCCCGGGACCTTCATAAAATTGGGCAGGCCGGCCCCGCTGCCGATGAAGAAGACCTCGTAGCCGTCGGCTCGCAGGTCGTCGATGGTCGCGGTCTTCCCGACGATGAAGTTCATCCGGAACTCGACGCCGAGCCGCCGGAGGTAAGAGATCTCGGCGACGAGGATGCTCTTGGGCAGACGGAACTCGGGGATGCCGTAGACGAGGACGCCGCCCGCGTCGTGCAGGGCTTCGAAGATCGTCACCCGGTGCCCGGCCCGGGCCAGCTCCCCGGCCACGGTCATGCCGGACGGGCCGGCCCCGACGACGGCGACCTTGCGGCCGGTCGAGGGCGGCAGATCGGACACGACGGCGCCGCCTTCGCGGCGCTCATAGTCGGAGACGAAGCGCTCCAGATTGCCGATGCCGACGGCGACGCCCGTGGCCTTCCGCAGGGCGCATTTCTCTTCGCACTGCGACTCCTGCGGACAGACCCGGCCGCAGACGGCCGGCAGGCTGTTGGCCTCGCGGACCTTCGCGGCGGCGGCGGCGAACTCGCCTTTCTCGACGAGCTTGACGAACGAGGGGATGTCGATGCGCACCGGACAGCCGGCGATGCAGCCCGGCTTGGCGCAGTCGAGGCACCGCCGGGCCTCGGCCACGGCCTCCTCGGCGCCGAGCCCCAGGTTGACCTCGGCGAAGTCCTTGTTCCGTTCCCCGGGCGCGCGCTGGGGCATCGGCCGGCGGCCGCCCTTCATGCGCTCCTTGACCGGCATGGACCGGCGGAGCTCCTTCCGCCAGTCCTTTTCGAACTCGGCCAGGACCTGGGCGGCGAGGGACGGGCTGATCGTGTCCTGGTCGCTCACGGGAACCGCTCCTCTTCCCAGGCGCAGAGGGACCGGACCTCGTCGTCGAAGTAGGATTTCCGCCGCGCATAGAGCTCGGCCCAATCGACGAGGTGGCCGTCGAAATCCGGCCCGTCGACGCAGGCGAATTTCGTCTGGCCGTCCACGGTGACCCGGCAGGCCCCGCACATGCCCGTGCCGTCGACCATGATGGGGTTCAGACAGACCATAGTCCTGACGCCCGATGGCCGTGTCGCCTCCGCGATGCTCGACATGAGATAGGTGCAGCCGACCGCGACGATGCGGTCGACCTTTTCGCGCGCCAGAATGTCGCGGACGTGGCGGGGGACGAAGTCAGTCCCGCCGTAAAGCCCGTCGCGTGAGGAGACGACGAACTCGTCGGCGATCGCCTCGAGCTTGTCCCTCCAGTACAAGAGGTAATCGGCTTTGACGTCGACGAGGATGACGACGCGGTTGCCGGCCGCCTTGAAGGCCCGGGCGAGGGGGTGGATGGCCGCGATGCCGAAACAGCCGCCGGCGCAGAGGACCGTCCCGACGGAACCGATCTCCGAAGGCCGCCCCAAGGGCCCGGCGAAGATGGGCACTGTGTCGCCGGCCTTGAGCAGGGCGAGCTTGCGCGTCGTCGTCCCGACGGCCATGAACACGGACGTGACCGTGCCGCGCTCCCGGTCCCAATCGGCGATCGTCAGGGGGATCCTTTCCCCATGGGCGTCGGGCATGACGATGACGAACTGGCCCGGCAGGCATTTGCGGGCGATCTCGGGCGCTTCGACCTCGAGCAGGTGGATGTTGGGGACCAGGCGTTCGCGGCGGACGACGCGGGGCATCAGCGGACCCTCCTCAGTCTGGCGTAGCCTCGGTTCCCGGCGATGAGGTCGAAGCCGCGGAGGGCGTCCCGGCGACGATCGGTCCCGGCGGCGGCCTTTAGGGAGAGGCGGCCGGGCCGGCGGCGAGCCGGCAGCGTGACGGGCACGAAACGGAGCTTTCCCGCCGGCGGCCCGGCGACGAAGCGCCCGTCCTCGGTCCCGGAGCTCCGGCAGCCGTTCAAGGCGGGGATGCGGTCGCAGATCTCCCGAAGGACCGCGGCCGGATCGCGGCCGGAGAATTCCGGGTGGCCCAGCCTCTCGGCCAGCGCGGCCAGGATCTTGCCGTCGGGTCGGGCGGAACCGGGGCAGGACAAGGCCGGCGCATAGGTCCGGACCCGTCCCTCGGTGTTCACCCATGTTCCGCCCGCTTCGGCGAAAGCCGCGGCCGGCAGGACGACATCGGCCCGCTCGGCGTTCCGGCTCCAATGCGTGTCCTGGCAGACGAGGAACGTCGGTTTCAAATCCCCGATATCCGGGAACGGGCCGGCGAGATAGAGCGCTTCGAACGCCCGCGCCTCGAGTCCGGCCCGGACCTCCTCGACGCGCGACCTGGACGAGGGCTGACGGAGCGCGCGCGCCAGCTCGTGGATGCCTCGCTCATTCGCGGAACGTGCCAGCGGGAAGAGCCGGGCCCCGATGAGCAGGGCGATGTTCCAAAGCCAAGCGAGTGTTTCGGGGCCTGAAGGTCCCGTGACGGCGGCGGCGTCGAAGAGAATGGCCGCGGGCTTGCCGGATGTGAGAAGGCGGGCGGCCTCTTCGAACGGCTTTCGAGTCCGTCGCGAAGCCGGACTGCTTTCCGGGATCGCTTTCCGGAAGTCATCGAAGCCTTCACTGCCGGCGGGACCCGCCCCGGAAGCGTCGAGGAGGGCCGCAGCAAGAAAGGCGGCCGAGGCGGGCGAGCCGGACTTGATGTCGAGCGTCACGGCCGCCCTTCCGACGGCACCCGCGGGGGGTGCGCCCGTGGAGACAAAGCCCGCGCCGCGGCGTAGGGCCTGGACGACCTTGAGCCAAGCGATCGGGTGCGCCTCCCGAAGGTCGATGTCCCAGGCCAGGATGGAGCCACAGGTTTCGATCTCTGCCAGCCGCCTTTCCGCCGGGAATGTCTGACCGTGTTTGGCCGCGAAGGCTTCGAGCGCCTCATCGAGGTCCGGGGCCGGCTCGGCCGTCACGGCCGCCGCCTTGAGGACCTCGTGGCCGAACTCGAGAAAGGCGAAGGCGTCCTCGAGAGAGACCTGCGACGGATAGACGAGCGCCGTGCGTCCTTCCGCGGCCTCCCGCAGCCCGGCGGCCGCCCGGTCGAGGGCCTCGTCGATCGTCGCGGGCTGGAGCTCGCCCTCTCTCCGGACGCGGGCTTCGAGGACCCTCCCGGGCGCGGACAGGGCGCCGCGGATGAGGAAGCGCCCCTTGACGCAGGCCTGTCCGTTGTTGGGGGATACGTGGAGGGGCTTGGCGTCGATGACCCGGCTTTCCTCGCCGAGACCGAGCGCCAGGAGGCAGCCTTGGCCGCAAAAGGGGCAGACGATCGCCGCCGAGCGCGTCGCCCGGGTCTGGGGCCGGACGGCCCTTTCTACGAGGGCGCCGGTCGGGCAGACGTCGACGCAGGCCCCGCAGAATTGACAGCCGGATTCGAGGAGCGACCGGTCGAGCGCCGTGCCCACTTCCGTCCAGCCGCCGCGCTGGATGAACGACAGGACGGCGGCGCCGCGGACCTCTTCGCAGACACGGATGCACCGGCCGCAGAGGATGCAAAGGTTGTAGTCGCGATCGAAGAACGGGTCTTCCTTGCGGACCTCCATGTTCCGGTAGGACGCCGGCAGCTCGACCTTCTCCAGCCCGACGTCGGCGGCGACCTTCTGGAGCTCGCAGCCGCCGTTCTCCGGGCAGAGGACGCACCCGGTGACCTCTCCGGTCTTGCGGATCGTGGACTTGAGGTCGTCGCAGGTCTTCTTCTCCGGGCAGACGAGGCAGGCGTAGGGATGCTGGGCCAGGATGAACTCGAGGATCTGCTTCCTCAGGGCCGTGATCTCGGGCGTCCGTGTCCGGACGACCTGCCCCTCCGCGGCGGGCGTGGCACAGGCCGGCGCGAAGTCCCGCCGGCCCTCGACCTCGACGATACATATCCGGCACCCGGCGAACGGCTCGAGGTCCGGGTGATCGCAGAGGGAAGGGATCGGGATGCCGGCGGCCCGGGCGGCCTCGAGAATGGTCGCCCCGCTCCGGCAGGCGACGTCCCGGCCGTCGATCGTGAGCTTCATCGTCCCTCTCCGGTCTTCTCCGGGGTCGCAGTCGGGGTCGAGGCCGTCGGCGACCCCGCAGCCCCGGCGACAGCCGGTGTCTTGCGGACGGCATGAACCTTGGCCGGACAGACCTTGAGACAGATGCCGCATTTGATGCAGGCCTGAGGATCGATCGTGTGGACCTTTTTCAGCTCCCCGGTGATGGCACCGACCGGGCAGGCCTTCTTGCAGAGCTGGCAGCCGATGCAGGTCTCCGGGTCGATGGCGAAGGCAATGAGGGCCTTGCAGACGAGGGCCGGGCAGCGCTTATCGAATATATGGGCTTCGTATTCGTCGCGGAAATAGCGGAGGGTCGTCAGGATCGGGTTCGGAGCGGTCTGGCCGAGTCCGCACAGGGAGCCTTTATGGACGCTCGCGGCCAAGGCCTCGAGGCGAGCCAGGTCCTCGGCCGTCCCGTCGCCGGCGGTGATCTTGGCCAGGATCCGGGCCATCGCGCCCGTGCCGACCCGGCAGGGGGCGCACTTGCCGCAGGACTCCTCCTCGGCGAACCTCTCGAAATAGAGGGCGATGTCCACCATGCAGGTGTCCTCGTCCATGACGATCATTCCGCCCGAGCCCATCATGCTCCCGGCGGTCTTCAGGCTTTCGTAATCGATCGGCAGGTCGAGCTTCGACTTCGGGATGCAGCCCCCCGACGGCCCGCCGATCTGGACGGCCTTGAACTCGCGGCCGCCCGGGATGCCGCCGCCGATACCGTAGATGATCTCTCGCAGCGGGATGCCCATCGGCACTTCGACCAGGCCGGTATTGGCGATCTTGCCGACGAGCGAGAAGATCTTCGTGCCCTTGCTCGTCGCCGTTCCGAGCCCGGCGAACCAGTCCGCCCCGCGCCGGATGATCGGCGGGACGTTGGCCCAGGTCTCGACGTTGTTGATCACGGTCGGCTTGCCCCAGAGCCCCCGCTCCGCCGGGTAGGGCGGACGCTGGCGCGGGTAGGCCCGGCCGCCCTCGATAGATGCCAGGAGAGCGGTCTCTTCGCCGGAGACGAAAGCGCCGGCGCCGCGGACGACCTCGAGATCGAAGTCGAAACCCGTGCCCAGGATGTCCTTTCCGAGGAGGCCGTTCTGCCGGGCCTGCTCCAGGGCTTTGCCGATGCGGGCCACCGCCAGCGGATATTCGTTGCGGATGTAGAGGAAGCCCTGGGCCGCGCCGATCGCCCGGGCGCCGATGATCATGCCCTCGATGACCGCGTGCGGGTCGGCTTCGAGGACGGACCGGTCCATGAACGCCCCGGGGTCGCCCTCGTCGCCGTTGCACACGACGTAACGCGTGTCTCCGGCCGCCCGGCGGGCCGCGTCCCACTTGCGGCCGGTCGGGAACCCGGCGCCCCCGCGGCCGCGCAGCCCCGCGGCCGTGATCTCGGCGATGATCCCCTCGGGCGTCATTTCGCCGAGCGCCTTGGCCGCGGCGGCGTAGCCGTCGTAGGCGATGTAATCTTCGATCTTCTCCGGGTCGATGCGGCCGCGGTTGCGGAGGACGATGAGCCGCTGGTGTTTGAAGAATTCGATGTCCTTCATGAGGGGGACGGGCTCCCGCTCCTGCGGCGGCACGTACATCAGGCTCTTGACCGGCCGGCCCTTGACCAAGTGCTCTTCGACGAGGTGGGGGACGTCCTCCGGCTTGAGCCGCTGGTAGAAGACGCCGTCGGGCTGGACGAGGAGGATCGGCCCCCGCTCGCAGAACCCGTTGCAGCCCGTGGCCACCACGAGGAC
>JADGNU010000162.1 GCA_017883305.1 Candidatus Aminicenantota bacterium
CAAGCCCGTCATCGTCAAGCAGCTGGCCGAAGGCCTGAAGAAGAAGCTCGTCGGCTTCGAGATGGCCGAACCGGGCATCGCCAGGCCCCACTATCCCGTTTATTACCAGGGCCAGAAGGTGGCCGATGTCGCCTCGGGGACCTTCTCGCCGCTCCTCAAGAAGTCCATCGGCCTCGTCTACCTGCCCATCGAGGGCACGGCCGTCGGGATGGAATTCGAGATCGAGATCCGGGGCAAGAAGACCAAGGCCCGCGTCATCCCCACGCCCTTTTACAAAAGGGCCAAGAAATAACGAGTCCGATTCCCAAGGAGGCATGCATGTATCCGAACGATTTCCGCTACACCAAAGACCACGAGTGGATCAAGGTCGAGGGCGATGAAGCCGTCGTCGGCATCACCGATTTCGCCCAGAACCAGCTCGGCGACATTATCTACGTCGAACTGCCGGCCGTGGGCAAGGAGCTCGCCGCCCACCAGTCGCTCGGCGTCGTCGAATCCGTCAAATCGGTCTCCGACGTCTACGCCCCCGTCCCCGGCGTCGTCACGGCCGTGAACGAGGCGCTGGCCCAGACGGCCGATCTTCTCAACAAGGACCCCCATGGCCAGGGCTGGATCATTCGGATCCGGATGAAAGACCAGAAGGCTGTCGACGGCCTGTTGAAGGCCGGGGATTACGAGAAATTCCTGGAGGGGCTCGAACACTGAGGCCGCGTCCGGCCAGACAGGGGGTTTTCCCATGAGCTATCTTTCTCTCAGCGCTAAAGACAAGGTGGAGATGCTCGCCCGGGTCGGCGCCGCTTCCGTCGACGACCTCTTTTGCTGCATCCCCGAGGCCGTCCGGTTCAAGCGGCCGCTCGACCTGCCCGCGGCCCAATCGGAGCTCGAGCTCGTCCGGACGATCGATACGGTCGGCGCGAAGAACGCCTATGGCCATCATCTTTCGTTCCTCGGCGGCGGGGCTTACGATCACTTCATCCCGACGGTCGTCGATTACCTGAGCTCGCGCGGCGAGTTCGTCAGCCCGTACACGCCCTACCAGCCCGAGGTCAGCCAGGGCACGCTCCAGCTTATCTTCGAGTTCCAGACCCTGATCTGCCAGCTCACCGGGCTCGACATCGCCAACGACTCCCTCTATGACGGTTCGACCGGCGCGGCCGAGGCCGTCCTGATGGCCCACCGGGTCACCAGCCGGGACAAGGTCATCGTGGCCCGCTCCCTGCATCCCCAGTACAGGGAGGTCGTCCGGACCTATATCAAGAACCTCGGCATTGAGGCGGTCGAAGTTGGATTCGGTCCCGACGGCCGGATCGACGCGGCCGAGCTCAAGCGCGTGCTCGACGACAAGACGGCCGCCGTGGTCTGCCAGTCTCCGAACTTCTTCGGCGTCGTCGAGGACATCCGGGCTCTGTCCGATGCCGCGCACGGGGTCAAGGCCCTTTCGGTGGCTGTCGTCGCCGAGGCCCTGTCCCTGGCCCTCTTCGAAGCGCCGGGCAAGCTCGGGGCCGACATCGTCACCGGCGAGGGCCAGTCGTTCGGCCTCCCGGTGAGCTTCGGCGGTCCCTACCTCGGCTTCATGGCCTGCAAGAAGGAATTCCTGCGGCAGATGCCCGGACGGATCACGGGGCAGACCGTCGATAAGGAGGGCCGCCGCGGCTTCGTCCTGACGCTTTCCACCCGCGAACAGCACATCCGCCGCGAGCGGGCCACGTCGAACATCTGCTCTAATCAAGCCCTCTGCGCCTTGCGCGCGACGATCTTCATGGAGACCCTGGGCAAGCAGGGGCTGCGGGAGATGGCCTGGCAGAACGCCCAGAAAGCGGCCTATGCGGCCGACAAGCTGGCCGCGATCCAGGGGGTGAAAAGGAAATTCACCGGGCCGCTGTTCAACGAATTCGTCATCGAGCTCCGCAAGCCCTGGCCCGCGGTCGACGCGGCGCTCCGGGCGAAGGGGATCGTCGGCGGCTATGGCCTCGAGCCCGAGTATCCCGGGATCGGAAGCTCGGCCGTCGTCTGCGTCACCGAGCTGAGGACGAAGGACGAGATCGACCGGCTGGCCCGGACGCTCCAGGAGGTCCTGTCATGATCAAAGAGATCCGCGAACCCCTCATTTTCGAGATCAGTGCAGCGGGCAAGCGGGCGTCCGAGCTTCCGCAGCTCGATGTTCCCGCGAAGAAGGACCTGCTCGCCGGAGTGCCCCTCCGCCGCGAGATCGACGATTTCCCGGAAGTCTCCGAGACCGAGATCACCCGGCACTTCACCCGGCTGTCGACGAAGAACTACTGCGTTGACATGGGCATCTATCCGCTCGGCTCCTGCACGATGAAGTACAATCCCAAGATCAACGAGCGCCTCGCGGCCCATCCCGCGTTCGCCGCGTCTCATCCGCTCGCCTCGGCCGACCTCGTCCAGGGGAGCCTGGAGGTCCTGAAAAAGCTCGAAGGCTGCCTCTGCGAGATCGCCGGCATGGACGCCTTCACGCTCCAGCCGGCGGCCGGGGCCCACGGCGAGCTCACCGGCATGATGCTCATCCGGAGGGCCCTCGAAGCCCGGGGCGACGCCCGGAAATACGTCCTCATCCCGGATTCGGCCCATGGCACGAACCCCTCGTCGGCCCACATCTGCGGCTATACGGTCAAGGAGATCAAGTCCAACGAGAAGGGGACGATCGACCTGGCCTCCCTCGAACAGGAGATGACCGAAGAGGTCGCCGCGCTCATGGTGACCAACCCCAACACCCTCGGCGTCTTCGAATCCGACATCTGCCGTATCGCGGAGATCGTCCACGCCAAGGGCGGCTTCGTCTACATGGACGGGGCCAACCTGAACGCCCTGACGGGAGTCGTCCGGCCCGGCGACATGGGCATCGATGTCATGCACATCAACCTCCACAAGACGTTCTCGACCCCGCACGGCGGGGGCGGCCCGGGCTCCGGGCCGGTGGGCGTCAAGAAGGAGCTCGTGCCCTTCCTCCCGGTCCCGGTCATTGTGGAGAAGGGCGGGCGCTATACCCTCGACTTCGACCGCCCCGGCTCGATCGGCCGCGTCCGGGCCTATTTCGGCAATTTTGGGGTCATCGTCCGGGCCCTCTGCTACATCCTGACCCTCGGGCCCAAGGGCGTCCGGGAGATCGCCGAGTTCGCCGTCCTCAACGCCAACTACATCCGCAAAAGCCTCGAAGGGGAGTTCTACCTCAAGTACCCGACGGCCTCGATGCACGAATGCGTCTTCTCCGACAAGTTCCAGAAGGAGTTCGGGGTGACCAACCTCGACATCTCCAAGCGGCTCATCGATTTCGGCATGCATCCGCCGACGATGTCCTTCCCGCTCATCGTCCACGGCGCGCTCATGATCGAGCCGACCGAGACCGAAAGCCGGCGCGACCTCGACATGTTCATCGATGCGATGAAGGCCATCGCCAAGGAGGCCAAGGAGAATCCCGAGATCCTCCATGCGGCGCCTCACGTCACCTATGTCAGCCGGCTCGATGAAGTGGCTGCGGCCAAGTTCCCCGTCCTGCGCTGGGAGAAGAAGGCCTAGATGTCCGTCCAGGACCTGATCCTCGGCCTGCACCGGTTCTGGGCCGGACAGGGCTGCTATCTGGCCCAGACCTACGATGTCGAGGTCGGCGCCGGGACGATGACCCCGGACACGTTCTTCCGCGTCCTCGACAAGCGGAACTGGCGCGTCGGCTATGTCCAGCCGTCGCGGCGGCCCGACGACGGGCGCTACGGCGAGAACCCCAACCGGGTCCAGAAGCACTTCCAGTACCAGGTCATCATGAAGCCGTCCCCGGCGGCGATCCAGGACATCTATGTCCAAAGCCTGCGCTCGCTCGGCATCGCCCTCGAGGACCACGATCTCCGTTTCGACGAGGACAACTGGGAATCGCCGACGATCGGCGCCTGGGGCTCCGGCTGGCAGATCCTGCTTGACGGCCTCGAGATCTCGCAGTTCACCTATTTCCAGCAGTGCGGCGGCATCGACCTCGCGCCTGTCCCGGTCGAGATCACCTACGGCCTCGAACGGCTGGAGATGTTCCTGGAACAGAAGGACGACATTTACGATCTCGACTGGTCGGCCGACGTCAGCTACCGCGACCTGCGGTTGCGCGAGGAAAAAGAATTTTCCGAATACAACTTCACGGCTGCTTCGGTGACCATGCTCCGCCAGGCCTTCGCCGCCAGCCAGAAAGAAGCCGGCCGGCTGATCGCGAAAGATCTGCTCCTGCCGGCCTACGACATGTGCCTGAAGTGCTCCCACAACTTCAACCTGCTCGATTCCCGCGGGGCCATCAGTATCACCGAGCGGGTCAAGATGATCTCCCAGATCCGCGCCCTGGTCAACGACATCGCCCGGCGATACACCGGCGGGAAAGACGGCGCCTGATGGAATTCCTCCTCGAGCTGCTGACGGAGGAGCTGCCGGCCTCCCACATCCGTGCGGCACTCGAGCAGCTCGAGGCCGGTTTCCGCAAGGACCTCCTCGAAGCCCGCATCGACATCCGCTCGCTCAAGACCTTGGCGACGCCGCGGCGCCTTATCGTTGCCGGCGATTTCGCCGAGGGGCAGGAAGACCGCGAAGAGATCGTCACCGGGCCGCCCTTGGCCATCGCCAAGGGACCCGACGGCGCCCTGACCGCGGCCGGAAAGGGATTCGCCAGGTCCCACAGTGTTGACGAGAGTCTGCTCGAGGCTATCCGGACACCCAAGGGCGAATACCTCGGCTTCAAGCGCAAGGCCAAGGGAACGCCGACCGTGGAGATCCTCGCCGCTGCCGTGCCCCGCATCCTGGGCGCGCTCTCGTTCCCCAAGATGATGCGCTGGGGGTCGAGCCCGTTCCGCTTCTCCCGTCCCATCCACGGCCTGCTTTGCGTCTTCGGGGGCGCGCCCGTCCCAACCTCGTTCGAAGGCTTCCAGGCCACCGACGAGACCCTGGGCCACAGGATCGCCTCGCCCGGCCGGATCAAGGCCTCGGATCTCGCCTCCTATCGGGCGGCACTCGAGAAGAGCCTCGTCATCATTGACCCGGCCGAACGCAAGAAGATGATTCTGGCCCAGATCGAGGCCGCCCTGGCCCCGCTCAAGGCCAAAGCTTATCCGGATGCGGAGCTCCTCGACGACCTGACCCTCAACGTCGAGCACCCGCTCGTCATCTTCGGCGCGTTCCCCGAGACCTACCTCAACCTGCCGATCGAGGTCCTGTCCACGGCCATGCGCGAAGGGCAGAAGCTCTTCTCGGTCGTCCGGGACAAAAAACAGCTGGCCTATTTTCTGGGGGTGGCCGACGCCCCCGGCGACGCCAAAGGCCTGATCCGGCGGGGCAATGAGCGTGTCCTCAGGGCCCGCCTCGAAGACGCCCGGTTCTTCTGGGGCCAGGACCGCAAGGTCCCTCTCGGCGAAAGGGCCGCCGGTCTGAAGAACGTCCTCTTCCAGGAGAAGCTCGGCACGTATGACGATAAGACCCAGCGCCTGAAAAGGATCGCCGGCTACCTCTGCGACAAGCTCGGCGCTGCCGAGATCCGGGAGGACGTCGTCGAGGCGGCCTCCCTCTGCAAGGCGGATCTGCTGACCGACATGGTCAAGGAGTTCTCCGGCCTCCAGGGCCGCATGGGCGGTCTCTACGCGAAGGAGGAAGGTCTTCCGGCCGCCGTGCATCAGGCGATCTATGAGCACTACCAGCCGGGGAGCCTCGAGGACGCCTCGCCGGCGTCGGTCGCCGGGGCGATCCTTTCGATCGCGGACAAGATGGATTCGATCGTCGGTGCGCTCGGCGTCGGCCTTCAGGTCAGCGGTTCGAGCGATCCCTTCGGCCTCCGGCGCAACGCCCAAGGTGTCTGCAAGGTCGCGCTGGACCGGAAGCTCCGGTTCTCCTTCCCGCTCCTTCTCGATCGCATTCTGGGGATCTATGGCGACCGTCTGACCGTCGGCCGGGCGGAGATCAAAGCCGCTTGTCTCGATTTCTTCGGCAGCCGCCTTCGGTTCATCCTGGAGAAGAGGGGCTACCGCTACGACCTCGTCGGCGCGGCCCTAGGTCCGGGCGTCGACCAGATCGTCGACGTCCTTGCCCGGGTCGAGGCCCTGGACGCCCTCAAGTCCAGCCCCCAATTCGAGCCGTTCATCCTCATGGTCAAGAGGATCGCCAACATCATCAAGGGCCTGCCTGCGGCCAAGGTCAATCCGGACCTTTTGGCTGAAAAAGAGGAGCGGGAGCTCTTCTCGACGCTCTCGATCGTCAGCAGCAATGCCCAACCGATGATCGCCCGGGGCGATTTCGCCCGGGCGCAGGGCATCATCTTCAAGCTCCAGCCCGAGCTGAACACCTTCTTCGACCAGGTCCTGGTGATGGCTGAGGACAAGAAGATCCGGCAGAACCGGCTGGGGCTGCTGCAGTCCATCGCCAAGATGCTGCTTGGGATCGCGGACTACTCCCAGATCGTCGTCGAAGGGGAGAAGTCGGCCAAGCCGAAGGCTTCGCGGTAGACGGCTGTTTCAGACGCCGAATTCGCCCGCCTTGGGCGGGGCGGCGGGGGTTTCCGGTTCCACGAATTTCGTTTCCAGGGCGACGATCTTGGTCAACGTCTGCGGGACGTTCTGGCCCTTCTCGAGCCCGTAAGGATTGATCTGTACGCCGGCCTGATATTTGTAGCTCTTCCCGGCGTTGAAAGTCG